>NZ_CP123923.1:6447500-6600000 GCF_030450125.1 Streptomyces sp. WP-1 | reverse complement strand
AGCGACCACCCCTATGTACTGGTGGCGCGCGACCTCGCGCCCGCCGACACGGCGCTGCTCGACCCCTCCCTGGTGCTCGGCTTCGTGACCGAGGAGGGCGGTCCCACCAGTCACAGCGCGATCCTGGCGCGGGCCCTCGGGGTGCCGGCCGTGGTGGCGCTGCCGGGCGCGGTGGAGCTGGGCGAGGGCACGGTGGTCGCGGTGGACGGCAGCACCGGTGAGGTGTTCGTGCACCCGAGCGAGGAGCGCAAGGCGGAGCTGACGGCGGCGGCTGCCGCGCGCCGGGCCGCGCTGGCCGCCTCGACCGGTCCCGGTGCGACGGCGGACGGGCACAAGGTGCCGCTGCTGGCCAATGTGGGCGGGCCCGCGGATGTACCGGCGGCGGTGGCGGCCGGGGCCGAGGGTGTCGGTCTGTTCCGTACCGAGTTCCTGTTCCTGGACGACAGTGAGAACGCTCCGTCCGAGGAGAAGCAGATCGCGGCCTACCGGCAGGTGCTGGAGGCGTTCCCCGAGGGCCGGGTGGTCGTACGGGTGCTGGACGCGGGCGCGGACAAGCCGCTGGCCTTCCTGACCCCGGCGGACGAGCCGAACCCGGCGCTGGGCGTGCGGGGGCTGCGGACGCTGCTGGACCATCCGGACGTCCTGCGCACCCAGCTGAGCGCGCTGGCGAAGGCCGCCGAGGGGCTGCCGGTCCACCTTGAGGTGATGGCCCCCATGGTGGCGGACCGCGCGGACGCGAGGGCGTTCGCGGACGCCTGCCGGGCGGCGGGGCTGCGGGCGAAGTTCGGGGCCATGGTGGAGATCCCGTCGGCGGCGCTGCGGGCGCGGTCGATCCTCCAGGAGGTCGAGTTCCTGTCGCTGGGCACCAATGACCTCGCGCAGTACACGTTCGCGGCGGACCGGCAGGTGGGCGCGGTGTCGCGGTTGCAGGACCCGTGGCAGCCGGCGCTGCTGGACCTGGTGGCGCTGGCCGCGGAGGCGGCCCGTGCCGAGGGCAGGAGCTGCGGGGTGTGCGGTGAGGCGGCGTCCGATCCGCTGCTGGCCTGTGTGCTGACCGGTCTGGGTGTCACCTCCCTGTCCATGGGTGCGGCGTCGCTGCCCTATGTCCGGGCGACGCTGGCGAAGTTCACGCTGGCGCAGTGCGAGCGGGCCGCGGCGGCGGCGCGGGCGGCGGACAGTGCCGAGGAGGCGCGGAGCGCGGCCCAGGCCGTGCTGTCCGGCGAGTAGTCGCAGGGCGGCCGGTGGCCGTGGCGCGCAGGGGCGTCCCGCCTTCGGGTGGGGCGCCCCTACGCGCGTCCCCTGGCTTCCTGTCCGGGGTGTCCGATGTGGTGTGGTCGGTCAGTGGCGGTGGTCCGGTGCGGTGGTCCCCTCCCCCAGGTCCGGTGGCGCGCAGTAGTCGACGCCGGGTTCCGGGGCGATGAGGTCGCCGGAGTCGGCGTCGGTGCAGTACGCGTCGAACACCTCGGCCGCGGTGAGGGGTTCGAGGGTGCCGGCGCGCAGCCGCCAGCCGTGGACGCGGTCCGCCGCGCCGGGGGCGCTGGTGCGCAGGACGAGTCCGCCGGGGCTGCGGGTGGCGAGGCCCAGGGCGAGGACGCTGGTGAACTCCAGGGCCTCGGCCTCGTCCAGGCGGGCGGCGCCGTGGGCGTCCTCGTCGCCGTGCAGGACGGAGACGAGGGTCTCCGGTGCTCCCATGACGGTGCACACGAGGTGGCGGTCGCCGGGCGGCGCGGTGTCGAGGATGCGGACCACGAGGTCAAAGGCGCGGGTGAAGGCGGCCCGGCCGATGTCCTCGCCGCAGGTGGGGCAGGGGCCGAGGCGGGTCAGCAGGGTGGTGGCGTACTCCCAGGTGGCCCGGCGCACGGCCGCGTCGACGAGGGTGGGGACGAGTGCGGTGAGCGGGCCGCCGTCGTAGGGGACGGTGGGTCCGGTGGCGGCGAGTTCGGCGGTGAAGCGGGTGCGGGTGGCGGGCAGGTCGGGGTTCAGGCCGGTCTCGGCGCAGTAGGCGGCGTAGTCCTCGGGGTCGAACAGGGCGAGGGTGGTGTGACCGCCGTACGCGGCGCGCTTCTTGAGCACGTCCTCGACCTGCCGGAGGTAGGTCGGGTGGTCGTCGAAGGTGAAGCTGCGGTAGCGCCGCATGGCGCGGAAGTCGTGTTCGTCGGCGAGCAGGCCGATGGTGCCGGCGATCTCGCGGCGCAGGACGCTGCGCATGGTCCGGTCGTCGGTGTGCGCCATGTTTCCCCCATGTGTGCGCGGTCGATCAATGCTCACTCACCGTAACCGTCGGCACTGACAATGCCGGGCGGGAGCGCCCTGACCTGCGATTTCCCTGGGGATGCCGACGGCCCCGGACCCCGCCGTCGCGGCAGGGTCCGGGGCCGTGGGCACACGGGTCGGGGCGTCAGCCGCGCTTGCGGGCCAGTTCCTCGTAGAAGGAGAGCAGCGTGAGGTCGTCGATGGAGCCGGGGTTGACCGCCTTCTCCAGCGGGGTGCCCTGGAGGAGGCGCTTGACCGGGACCTCGATGCGCTTGCCGGTGAGGGTGTGCGGGACGCCGGGCACCTCGATGATCTCGTCGGGGATGTGGCGCGGCGAGAGCTGTTCGCGGATGGCCCGCTTGACCTTGTCGAGCAGCGCGTCGTCCAGGCTCGCGCCCGGGGCGAGGTGCACGAACAGCGGCATCCAGTAGCCGCCGTCGGGCTGTTCGATGCCGATGACCAGGGATTCCTTGATCTCGGGCAGGCGCTCGACCACCTCGTAGATGTCGGCGGAGCCCATGCGGACGCCCTGCCGGTTGAGGGTGGAGTCGGAGCGGCCGTGGATGATCACGGTGCCGCGCCCGGTGCGGGTGATCCAGTCGCCGTGGCGCCAGACGCCGGGGTAGGTGTCGAAGTAGCTGTCGTGGTACCGGCTGCCGTCGGGGTCGTTCCAGAAGCGGGTCGGCATGGACGGCATGGGCTGGGTGACGACGAGTTCGCCCACCTCGTCCACGAGGGGCTTGCCCGCGGGGTCCCATGCCTGGAGGTCGGTGCCGAGGGCGGCGGCCTGGAGTTCGCCGGTGTACACGGGCAGGGTGGGTACGCCGCCCGCGAAGCAGGAGCAGACGTCGGTGCCGCCGCTGACGGAGGCGATCCACAGGTCCGCGCCGACCTCGTCGTGCAGCCAGCGGAAGCCGTCGGGCGGCAGCGGGGAGCCGGTGGTGGCGACGCACTTGACGCGGGAGACGTCGTAGTCGCGGGACGGGTGGACGTCGGCCTTGCGGCAGGCCATGACATAGGCGGCGGAGGTGCCGTACAGGGTGGCCCCGGTGCGTTCGGCGACCTTCCACTGGGCGCCGGTGTCGGGGTAGCCGGGGCTGCCGTCGTAGAGGACGATCGTCGTACCCGTGAGCAGGCCGGAGACGAGGAAGTTCCACATCATCCAGCCGGTCGAGGTGTACCAGAAGAAGCGGTCCTCGGGGCCGAGGTCGCAGTGCAGGCCCAGCTGCTTGAGGTGTTCGACCAGGATGCCGCCCTGGGACTGGACGATGGCCTTGGGCAGGCCGGTCGTACCGGAGGAGTAGAGCACCCACAGCGGATGGTCGAAGGGGACCTGTTCGAAGACGGGCGCGGTGTCGCCGGAGGTCACGGCGGACCATTCGAGGGCGCCCTCGGGTGCCTCGGTGCCGAGCAGCGGGATGTGCACCACGGCGCGCAGGGTGGGCAGTTCGCGGCGCAGCTCGGCGACGGTCTCGCGGCGGTCGTGCTCCTTGCCGCCGTAGCGGTAGCCGTCGACGGTGAACAGGACGACGGGTTCGACCTGCTGGAAGCGGTCGAGGACGCTGCGGGCGCCGAAGTCGGGGGCGCAGGAGGTCCATACGGCGCCGACGGCGGCGGTGGCGAGGAGGGCGACGACGGCCTGCGGGATGTTGGGCAGGTAGCCGCTGACGCGGTCGCCGGGGCGTACGCCGAGGGCGCGCAGTTCGGCGGCGAGCGAGCCGACCTGGCCGCGCAGTTCGGCCCAGGTGACGGGACGCGGCTCGTGGGTCTCGTCCACGTGCAGCAGCGCGGGCTGGTCGGGGCGGTCCTCGGCCGCGCGCAGGGCGTGCTCGGCGTAGTTGAGGGTGGCGCCGGGGAACCACTGGGCGCCGGGCATCGCGCGGTCGCCGAGGACCTGGGTGTACGGGGTGGCGAAGCGGACGTCGAACCACTCGGCGACGGCCTTCCAGAAGGCGTCCAGGTGGTCGACGGACCAGCGGTGCAGCGCGGCGTAGCCGCCGTCGGCCGGGGCCCCGTGGTGGGCGGCGGCCCACGCCTGGAACGCGGTGATGCGTGCCTGGGCGATCCGCGTGGGATCGGGCTGCCAGAGCGGCTGGGGGTTCGCGGTCGACATGGGGCGGCTCCCGGGCTGTACGCGTCGTGTGCGTCGGTCCGCGCACGGCTGGGTGTGCGCGTGACGCGGCTGACAGGGACGATGCCATGTGATCGACTTCCGCACCAGGGTGAGCTTCATATCATCCGTCCGGTGAAACGGCGGGTCCGGCAGAGGTGAACGGAAATTGAACGGCGCACGCGCGCGGGGCGCGCGGTGGCAGGGTGAGCAGCATGGACGGTCGTGACCTGGTGCGTTCGATGCGTGTGATCGGTTCGGGACGGGCTGCCCGGGGGGTGCGGGCGGCGTGGCGCAGACGGCGGATCGACGCTGCCGGACTGCCCCGGCGGGGGGTGGAGCGGGCGCGGGTGCCCGGGCAGGTGGAGTGTGCGGAGCCGGGGCCCGGCGGTGGGGTGATCCGGTTCGGCCGTTCGGAGCTGCGGGTCATGGTCGCGGCGAACGGCGCGGTGTTCTGGGGCTGGGACGGGGCGGCGCCGCAGCCGTCGTACGCGCTGGCGGGGAGCGGTCCCGAGCCGGATCCGCGGGCGGTCCTGGAGCCGGACAAGGACGGCGGCTGGCGGGTGGTGGCCGAGCGGGTGACGGTCGTGGTCTCGCGGCGCGGTGTGGTGGAGGTGTGCACGCCTGGTGGTGTGGTGCTGCGCCGGGAGCTGCCGCCGCGCTGGTGGGAGCCGGCCGGCGGGGGCGGGGCGCGGTGGATGCTGCGTTCGGAGGTGGCGGCGGACGCCCGGTTCTTCGGGCTCGGCGGGCGCGCGTCCGGGCCCCGGCTGCGCGACGGGTCGTACCGGCTGTGGAACACCGATCCCGGCGGTTCGTTCGAACCGGGTGACGATCCGCTGTATCTGACCATGCCGGTGCAGCTGGTGGTGGCGGACGCGGGGACGCACCTGATGTTCTACGACACCACGTGGGACGGCACGGTGGTGCTGCGCGAGGGCGAGGAGGGCGCTGGGTCCGGGCACGACCGGGCGGGGCGCTGCGAGCTGCGGATGGACGGCGGACCGCTGCGCTGCTGGGTGATGGTGGGCCCGCCGGCGCGGGTGCTGCTCACCTGGGCCTCGCTGACGGGGGCGCCCGCGCTGCCGCCGGCCTGGGCGCTCGGTCATCAGCACGCGGGGCGGGGGTTCGGCGGTGAGCAGGAGGTGCGCCGGACCGTCGCGGGCTATCAGGAGCGCGGGCTGCCGCTGGACGCCGTGCATCTGGACGTCGACCACCACGACGGCCACCGGGTCTTCACCGTGGACCGGGAGCGGTTCCCGAAGCTGCCGGTGCTCGCGGAGGAGCTGCGCCGGGACGGGATCCGGCTGGTCTCGGTCGTCGATCCGGCGGTGCGGGCGGCGCCGGGTGACGCGGTGTACGACGGCGGTACGGCGGTGGACGCGTTCGTGCGGGACGCCTCGGGGCGGCCGGTACGGGGGGTGGGGCGGGCCGGTGAGTCCGTGTACCCGGACTTCACGCGTCCGCGGGTGCGTCAGTGGTGGGGCGGGCTGTACGAGGAGCGGCTGGAGCAGGGGTTCGCCGGGTTCTGGCACGACATGAACGAGCCGGTGTCCTTCCACGCCTTCGGCGAGCCGACGCTGCCGCGCTCGGCCCGGCACGCGCTGGAGGGGCGCGGCGGGGACCATCGGGAGGCGCACAACGTGTACGGGCTGTGCATGGCGCGCGCGGGGTACGAGGGGCTGCGGGAACTGGCGCCCCAGGAGCGGCCGTTCCTGTTCTCGCGGTCGGGCTGGGCGGGGATGCAGCGGTACGGCGGCACCTGGTCGGGCGAGGTGGCGACGGGCTGGCCGGGGCTGCGGGCGTCCCTGTCGCTGGTGCTGGGGCTCGGGCTGTGCGGGGTGCCGTACTCGGGCCCCGATGCCGGCGGCTTCGACGGCAGCCCGTCGGCGGAGCTGTATCTGCGGTGGCTCCAACTCGGGGCGTATCTCCCGCTGTTCCGCACGCGGGCGAGCCCCCGGGCCGGGCGGCGTGAGCCGTGGGAGTTCGGTGCGGAGGTGCTGGAGCACGCGCGGGCGGCGCTGCTCGAACGCCGGCGGCTGCTGCCGTACTTCGTGACGCTCTCCCAGCTGGCCCGGCGCACCGGCGCGCCCTATGTGCGGCCGGTGTGGTGGAGCGCGCCGGAGGACCGGGAGCTGCGCGACTGCGAGGACACGTTTCTGCTGGGTGACGGCCTGCTGGTGGCACCGGTGCTCGACCCGGGCGCGGACCGGCGGGTGGTGCGGCTGCCGCGGGGGCGCTGGTACGACACGACGACGGAACGGGCCTACGAGGGCCCCGGCCAGGTCCTGGTGGACGCGCCACTGTCCCGGATACCGGTGTTCGCCCGGGCGGGCGCGGTGCTGCCCGTGCGCGGCGACGACGGCCTCGAACTGGAGACCTGGGCCCCGGGCCCCGGCCGGACCGGCGGCGGCCTGGTGATCCGGGACGCGGGCGACGGCTGGGAGATACCGGAGATAGAACGCTATGCGGCCCGCCACCTGGGCGGGAAGGTGATCGTCACGCGAGAGGGCGAGACCGGGGCGAGCGAGCCGGCGTGGCCGGTACGGGTGAGGGGGCTGGGCTAGGGCGGGAGGGGTGGTGGAGGTGGGTGTGTGGGTGGGGCGGGTGTGGGTGGGCCCGCGGGTGGGCGGACGCGGGTGGTGCGCGGGTGAGCGGGGAGTGCGCGGCGGGTGGGGCCGGGCTGGGTCGGAGGCGGGGCGGACCGGTGAGGCGGCTCGGGTGAGGCGATCGCTGCGGGGCCGGTGAGGCGAGCGTCGCGGCGCCGGTGAGGCGAGCGTCGCGGGGCCGGTAAGCCGGGCGTTGTAGGACCAGTGGGCCGGGTGGGTGCAGGACCCTGATCGGCTGGACGAATGTGCGAGGCCGGGTGGGCCGGACGCCCGGGCGAAGCGGGTGCGGGAGGCAGCCGGATGAGCCGGGAGTGCGCGGCGCGTGAGTCCGGGCTCGGCCAGGGGCGAGGCGGGACGGGTGAGGCGAGTGTTGCGGGGGCGGTGGGACAGGGCGGCGCGTGGGTCAGGGGTCGGAGCGGAGGGGAGGCGGGTCGGAGCGGCCGGGTGGGGCGGGAGTGCGCGGAGGGCCGGGGGTGCGGGGGCGCCGGGTGAGCCGGGCACTCGGGGACGCCCGGCTCGGTCGGTGGGTCAGTAGCGGCCCTCGAACCAGGCCCGGGCCGCGGCGCTGTGGAGGGGGAAGGCGAGTTCCCCGGGGCGGCGCAGGAGGTGCCAGCCCTCGGTCTCGGAGGTGGGGACGGGCGGGGGAAGGACGTCGGCCGGGCGTTCGGGGAGGAGACCGAAGAGGAGCAGGTGTCCGTCGGGTGAGCTCATGGCGTCGACGAGGCGGACGTCGCGGGCGGCGGCGTCGATACCGGTCTCCTCCCTGAGTTCGCGGACCACGGCCTGCTTCCAGTCCTCGCGGTCGTCCACGTAACCGCCGGGCAGCGCCGTGCCGCCGCGGGCGGGGGCGATGGTCCGGGTGATGACGACCAGGGCGGTGCCCTCGGCGTCGTACACGGGCTGGAGCGCGATCGCCACGGGCAGCGGGTTGCGGTAGGCGACCGTGCCGCAGGACGGGCAGGTGCGCGGCCAGCCGGTGACGCCCTCCCCATAGGGCGCCCCGCAGGCGGAACAGTGCGATCCCGGCACGGAGTTGGCAAGAGGTTGCTGATTCTCGGACACGCGCGGACTGTATCCGATCACGGGAAGCGCGTCTTCCGTACGCGGTGTTGTCCGGTACGGACACGGTCTGCCCTTTTCCGGCCGGGCGTGCGACACTCCTGACGCTCCGTCAGCTTCGTTCGATCCGCTGTGCCGGGAGGGGCTTTGCCGTACGCCAGGACACCCGTGATCACCGGCTGGTTCACCGGCGAGGGGGCCGGTTTCCGGCTCCTCGGCACCCGCTGCTCGTCCTGCGCCTCGGTCTTCTTCCCGCGCGAGGACGTCCACTGCCGCAATCCGCACTGCGCGGGCGGCGCCCTGGAGGAGACCCCGCTGTCCCGGACGGGGCGCGTCTGGTCGTACACCGACACCCGGTACCGCCCTCCGGCCCCCTTCCTGAGCGACGCGGAACTCCCCTGGGAGCCGTACGCGTTGATCGCGGTGGAGCTGGCGGCCGAGCGGATCGTGGTGCTGGGGCAGGCGGCCCCCGGGATCACCGTCGCCGATCTGGCCGTGGGGATGGAGGTGGAGGCCGTCGAGGGCGTGCTCCACGGCGACGGCGGGACGGAACCGACGGCGACGTGGAACTGGCGGCCGACGGAGGTGACGTCGTGACGGGGGACGTCGCCGTGCTCGGCGCGGGCATGCACCCCTGGGGCAAGTGGGGGCGCGGCTTCGTGGAGTACGGCGCCGCGGCGGCCCGCGCGGCGCTCGCGGACGCCGGTGTCGACTGGCGGGACGTGGGCGCCGTCGTCGGCGCGGACACGGTGCGCGGCGGCTATCCAGGGTACGTGGCGGGGGCGTCGTACGCCCGGGCGCTGGGCTGGCAGGGCGCCCGGGTCACCAGCGTGTACGCGGCCTGCGCGTCGGGGGCGCAGGCGATCGCCGCGGCGCGGGCGCAGATCCTCGCCCGCCTCGCCGACGTGGTGCTCGTGGTGGGCGCGGACGCGGCGCCCAAGGGCTTCTTCCGGCCCGCGGGCGGCGACCGGCCCGACGACCCCGACTGGCTGCGCTTCCGGCTGCTGGGCGCCACCAACCCGGCGTACTTCGGGCTGTACGCGCGCCGCCGGATGGCGGTGCACGGCGACACACCGGAGGACTTCGCGCTGGTCAAGGTGAAGAACGCCGCCATGGGCGCGCTGAATCCGTACGCCCGTTACCGCAGGCGGGTCACCGCCGAGGAGGTCGCCGCCTCCGCGGTGGTCGCCGATCCGCTGCGGCTGCTGGACATCTGCGCCACCTCCGACGGCGGTGCCGCCCTGGTGCTGTCCTCCCTGGAGTTCGCGCGCCGGCACGGCGCCGCGCGGCCGGTGCGGATCCGCGCGGTGTCCACGGTGACGCCCCGCTTCCCGAACCCGGTGCTCGACCTGCCGGACATCGCCACCGACCCGGCGGTCGCGGTGCCGCCCCCGGAGGAGACCTTCCGCGCCTCTCTCGCCCGCGCCGCCTACGAGGAGGCCGGCCTCGGCCCCGGGGATCTGGACCTGGCGGAGGTGTACGACCTGTCCACCGCGCTGGAGTTGCAGTGGTACGAGGATCTGGGGCTGTGCGGCGCGGGCGAGGGGGCGAGGCTGCTGCGCGAGGGCGCGACGGCGCCGGGCGGCCGGATCCCCGTCAACGCCAGCGGCGGGCTCGCCTCCTTCGGTGAGGCGGTCCCGGCCCAGGCCATCGCCCAGGTCTGCGAGCTGGCCTGGCAGTTGCGGGGCACGGCGGGCGAGCGGCAGATCGGGGGCGCGCGGGTGGGCATCACCGCCAACCAGGGGCTTTTCGGGCACGGTTCGGCCGTGGTGGTGGTGCGGTGAGGGGGCGTCGCACGGCTCGCGGACCTCGGGCGGCCGGTCACGCTGTCGCCGGCGACCGTGGTGTGCGGTCCGGGCAGCGCGCGCGACCACCGCCGGGCCGCCGCCCGGCTGGCCCCGCTGAAGCAGGCGGCCGAGGCGCTCGGCGGGGCGAGCCGGGTGCTCGGCCGCGCGGGGCTGACCGGCCATGAGGTACGGCGGGGCGGTGGCTCCGGTGCGGGCGGCGGCCGTCGGGCCGCAGGGGTGAACGGCCGCTCGGCGCAGGCGGCTTGGGCCCCGCTCTGCTCAGCTGCCGACCGGCTGGCGGTGGTCCGCCGTGTAGCGCATGGCGTGCTCGATGAGGTCGATGAGCACGTCCTTGGCCGACTCCCGGTCGCGGGCGTCGCACAGCACCACGGGCACCCCGGGGTCCAGGTCGAGCGCCCGGCGGACCGAGTCGGCGGGGTAACGGGCGGCGCCGTCGAAGCAGTTGACGGCGACCAGGAAGGGTATGGAGCGCCGCTCGAAGTAGTCGACGGCGGCGAAGCAGTCCTCCAGGCGGCGGGTGTCGGCGAGCACGACGGCGCCGAGCGCGCCCTCGGACAGCTCGTCCCACATGAACCAGAACCGCTCCTGCCCGGGTGTGCCGAACAGGTACAGCACCAGGTCCTCGCGCAGGGTGATCCGGCCGAAGTCCATGGCGACGGTGGTGGTGCTCTTGGCCTCCACCCCGCTGGTGTCGTCGACGGGGCGCCCGGCCTCGGTGAGCTGCTCCTCGGTGCGCAGCGGGCGGATCTCGCTGATCGCGCCGACCAGGGTGGTCTTGCCCACGCCGAAGCCGCCCGCCACCAGGATCTTGAGCGTGACGGGCTCGACCGGGAAATTGCCGTGCTCAGGACGCCCGAGGACCATCGTTCACTTCTCCTGCTTGCCGGGGTTCGGGCGACGGCCGGCCGTAGCCGCCGCCACCGGGGGTTTTGATGACGAGTAGGTCGCCGGGGCCGACGTCGGTGGAACCGCTGCCGCCGAGATCGGTGACGCTGCCGTCGGCCCGTTCGACACGGTTCGCGCCGAGCGCTCCGGGGGCGCCGCCCGCCATGCCGTACGGGGGCACGCGGCGGTGCTGGGAGAGGGTGGAGACGGTCATGGGTTCCAGGAACCGGATACGGCGGACCGCGCCGTCGCCGCCGCGCCAGGTGCCGGCGCCGCCGCTGCCGTGCCGGACGGCGAACTCCTCCAGGCGGACGGGCAGTCGCCACTCCAGGATCTCGGGGTCGGTGAGCCGGGAGTTGGTCATATGGGTCTGTACGACGTCGGCGCCGGGGAAGCCGTCGCCCGCGCCGGATCCGGAGGCGACGGTCTCGTAGTACTGGTGCCGTTCGTTGCCGAAGGTGACGTTGTTCATCGTGCCGGAGCCCTCGGCCTGGACGCCGAGCGCCGCGTACAGGGCGCCGGTGATGGCCTGGGAGGTCTCCACGTTGCCCGCGACGACGGCGGCCGGGGGCTCGGGGGCGAGCAGCGAGCCGGGCGGTACGACGATGTCCAGGGGGCGCAGGCAGCCGTCGTTGAGCGGGATGTCGTCGGCGACCAGGGTGCGGAAGACGTACAGGACGGCCGCGTTGACGACGGCGAAGGGGGCGTTGAAGTTGGTGGGGAGCTGCGCGGAGGTGCCGGTGAAGTCGATGGTGGCGCGGCGCTCGGCCCGCCGGACGCGGACCCGGACGCGGACGACGGCGCCCGCGTCGGTCTCGTAGGCGTACTCGCCGTCGTCCAGGGCGTCGATGACGCGGCGGACCGCTTCCTCCGCGTTGTCCTGGACGTGCCGCATGTAGGCCTGTACGACATCGAGGCCGAACTCGTCGATCATGCGGCGGACTTCGTCGACGCCCTTCTGGTTGGCGGCGATCTGGGCGCGCAGGTCGGCGAGGTTGGTGCGGGGGTTGCGGGAGGGGTAGGGGGCCTCGGTGAGCAGGCGCCGGGTCTCCTCCTCGCGGAAGCGGCCGCCCTCGGCCAGCGGCCAGTTGTCGAAGAGGACGCCTTCCTCCTCGATGGTGCGGCTGTGCGCGGGCATGGAGCCGGGGGCGATGCCGCCGATCTCGGCGTGGTGGCCGCGGGAGGCGACGTGGAAGAGGATCCGGGGCCGGGTCCCCGGGCCCGCCGGGGCGTCGGCGGCCGAAGCATCGGTGTCCGGGACGTCGGTGCCCGGGGCGTCGGTGTCGAAGACCGGGGTGATCACGGTGACGTCGGGCAGATGGGTGCCGCCGTGGTACGGGTCGTTGACGGCATAGGTGTCGCCCGGCCGCATCGCGTCACCCCGGCGGCGGATGACCTCCTTGACGCTGGTGCCCATGGAACCCAGGTGGACGGGGATGTGGGGGGCGTTGGCCACCAGGTTGCCGTCCGGGTCGAACAGGGCGCAGGAGAAGTCGAGGCGTTCCTTGATGTTGACGGACTGGGCGGTGGACTCCAGCCGGGCGCCCATCTGTTCGGCGATCGACATGAAGAGGTTGTTGAAGACCTCCAGGAGAACCGGATCGGCTTCCGTGCTCAGACGGGAACTCTGTGTGACCGCGCTGCGTTCCATGAGCAGATGCCCGTCGTCGGTGGCCGCGGCCCGCCAGCCGTCGTCCACGACGGTCGTCGCACCGGCCTCGGTGATGATCGCCGGGCCGGTCACGGTCTCGCCGGGAGGAAGGGCCTCGCGGCGGTGCAGGGGTACGTCGCGCCAGGAGCCGCCGGTGTGCAGGCGGACGGACCCGGGCGCGGCGGGCCTTCCCTCGTACGGGGCGAGGGCGGTCAGATCGGGGGGTGCGGTGATGCCGGTGGCCTCGGCGGAGAGGGCTTCCACGACGATCGGGCGGTCGAGGACGAAGGAGTAGGTGGCGCGATGGCGCTCCTCGAACGCGTCGCGCATGGCCTCGGGTTCGGCCAGTTCGACGGTGAGGGCGGTGTCGGTGCCGTCGTAGCGGAGCTGGGCGCGGTGGGTGACCCGGATACGGTCCTCGGGGATGTCCTCGGCCGTGAGTTCGGCGCGGGCGGCGGCCTCCAGATCGGCGGCGGCCTCGCGGATGCCGGGCATGGCGGCCTGCTCCAGGGGGGCCTCGACCGACTGTTCGCGCATGGCGGTGGTGTCGGCGAGTCCGATGCCGAGCGCGGAGAGGAACCCGGCCATGGGAGGTACGAGGACGGTGCGGATGCCGAGCGACTCGGCGACCCGGCACGCGTGCTGGCCGCCCGCGCCGCCGAAGGTGGTCAGCGCGTAGCGGGTGACGTCGTGCCCCTTCTGGACGGAGATCCGCTTGATCGCGTTGGCGATGTTCGCGACGGCGACGTCCAGATAGCCCTCGGCCACCTGTTCGGGGGTGCGGTCGTCGCCGGTGACCCGGTGGATCTCGCGGGCGAGATCGGTGAACCGGTCGCGGACGAGTCCGGCGTCCGGCCGCTGGTCGCCGCCGGGCCCGAACACGGCCGGGAAGTGGGCGGGCTGGATCCGGCCGAGCATCACATTGGCGTCGGTGACGGTGAGCGGCCCGCCGGCCCGGTAGCAGGCGGGGCCGGGGGCGGCGCCGGCCGAGTCGGGGCCGACGCGGTAGCGGGAGCCGTCGAAGTGGAGCACGGAACCGCCGCCCGCGGCCACGGTGTGGATGTCGAGCATCGGGGCGCGCAGCCGCACGCCCGCGACCTGGGTGTCGAAGACCCGCTCATAGGCGCCGGCGAAGTGCGAGACATCGGTGGAGGTGCCGCCCATGTCGAAGCCGATGACCCGGTCGAAGCCCGCGCGCTGGGACATCCGGGCCATGCCGACGATGCCGCCGGCCGGTCCGGACAGGATGGCGTCCTTGCCGCGGAACTGCCCCGCCTCGGTGAGCCCGCCGTTGGACTGCATGAACATCAGCCGCACCCCGCGCAGTTCGTCGGCCACCTGGCGGACGTAGCGGTGCAGCACCGGTGAGAGGTAGGCGTCGGCCACGGCGGTGTCGCCGCGCGGGACCAGCTTCATCAGCGGGCTGACCTCGCTGGACAGGGAGATCTGCGGGAAGCCGGTGCGGGCGGCGAGTTCGCCGATGGCCCGTTCGTGGGCGGGGTGCAGGTGGCTGTGCAGGCAGACGACGGCGACGGCGCGGATCCCGTCGTCGTACGCCTCTTGGAGGGCGGGCGCGAGCGCGTCCAGGTCGGGGGCGCGCAGCACGGTGCCGTCGGCGGCGATGCGTTCGTCGGCCTCGATCACCCGGGCGTAGAGCGGTTCGGGCAGGTCGATGCGGCGGGCGAAGATGCGCGGCCGGTTCTGGTAGGCGATGCGCAGGGCGTCGCGGAAGCCTCGGGTGATGACCAGGAGGGTGGGTTCGCCGGTGCGCTCCAGGAGCGCGTTGGTGGCGACGGTGGTGCCCATGCGGACGGCCTCGACGGGGTCCGGGGAGTCGCCGAGGAGGGCGCGGATGCCGGTGACGGCGGCATCGGGGTGGTGGCCGTCGCCTGGGATGCCGGGGCCGTCGTCCGGTCCGGGCCCGGGCTGGGCCGGGTGGTCGGAGAGCACCTTGCGCGTGAGCAGGCGGCCGTCCGGGCGACGCGCGACGATATCGGTGAAGGTGCCGCCTCGGTCGACCCAGAACTGCCAGCCTGTCACGTCAGTACTCCGCTTCCGCGCCGGTCACAGCGCCCGCAGGCCGTTGATCACGTCGCGCAGAATACTCTCGTCCGGCAGTTCGGCCGGGGGCACCGGCCGGGTGACATGGACGAGTTCCGCGTGCACCAGGTCGCCGACCAGGACCCGGACGACGCCGATGGGCAGGTCGAGTTCCGCGGCCAGCTCGGCGACCGACTGCGGGGCGCTGCGGCACAGGCCCACGATGTCCACGTGCTCGGGGGAGAGCGTCGGATCCGTCTCCGGGTCGTCGGCGGCGGGCTCCGTGACGACCACCGCGATCAGATCGAGGCGGTGCTGGGCCGTACTGGTCGTACGGCCGCGCGTCATGGCGTAGGGACGGACGACCGGTCCGGCGTCGTCGTCGAACCAGTGGCTGCTCACCTGACCGTCTTCGCTCATGCCATCCCACTACCCGCCCGTGGGCAGGCCCGTGCGCGGGGCGGTGCCCAGGTGCACACCCACCCGCTTGACCAGGAGCGTCATCTCGTAGGCGACCTGGCCGACGTCGGAGTCGGCGTCGGACAGGACGGCCAGGCAGCTGCCGTCGCCCGCCGCGGTGACGAACAGGAAGGCGTCCTCCAGTTCGACGACGGTCTGGCGGACGCCGCCCGCGTCGAAGTGGCGGCCCACGCCCTTGGCGAGGCTGTGGAAGCCGGACGCCACGGCGGCCAGGTGCTCGCCGTCCTCCCGGGTCAGGTCCTTGGACACGCCGGTGGCCAGCCCGTCGCCGGAGAGAATGACGGCCTTGCGGATGCTGGCGACGCGGTCGACCAGGTCGTCCAGGAGCCAGTTCAGCTCCCCGTCGCCCGTCGCCGTGTGGTCGGTCGCCTTCGGTGCGGTCATCGACCGTCCCCCTTAGTGGTTCCTTGTGCTGTGCCGGTGCGGGCGGTCTCGCCCGTGGCATTCTCCTCCCGGCCGCGCTGCCAGCCGCGCTGGAGCGAGGCCATCCGGCTGCGGACCTCGTCGGCGTCCCGGTCGTCGGGCGCGTCGGTGCGCCCGGGGCGCCGTTCGGGGTCCTGCCTGAGCTGAGGGGCGAGGCTGGCCTGCCGCACCCGGCGGGGCAGGGCGCTGTCGCCGGGTGCGGCGGGGCCGTCGCCGTCGCGGGGTGCGCGGGTGGGGCCGCCGGGGTTGCCCGGGCCGCCGGGGGCGTTCGCCGCGGGGCGGGTGCGCCGGGGCAGCGCGGGGATGCCGGGGCGAGCGGTTTCACCGGGTCCGGTGGTCGGCGCGAGGCCGTCGGCCGCTGCCGTCCCGTCCTCCCCGACGCGGTCGGCCGGTTCCGCCGGGCGCAGGGCGGGGGCCGCCCGGCGCGGCAGGGGGACCGGCCCGGCGCGGTGCGGTTCGCGGTCGGCGCGCTGCGGTTCGCGGTCGCCGCCGTACGGGTCGTACACGTCGTACGGGTTCCGGTCGCCGCCGTAAGCGCCCGCGTCGGGGCCGTACGCCTCCCCGGTCGCGCGGTCGTCCGGGGCCGCCGGGTCGCGGCGGGCGGGGTCGGGGCGGTGGGCGCGCTGGTCGGTGACCGGCCTGCCGTGCGAGCTGACCAGCTTGGGCGGCTGGCGGCGCGGCAGCGGTACGAGTCCGTGCTCGCCGGTCTCCTCCCCCACCGGGCGATCCGCCGGGCGCTCCACCGCGCGGTCGTCCCCGGGGTCCTGCCCCGGGCCGTCGTCGCCGCCCCGGGGCAGGGCGCGGCGGTGGCGGAAGAGCCCGCCGCGCTCGCTGTCCTCGTCCGGCAGGGCGCCGGGGAAGTCGTCCAGGGCGTCGAGGCCGACGGGCGCCTCCAGTTCCACCGGGCCGTCCAGGACGGTGGTGGGCAGGCCGGACAGCGGCAGCGGGGCCCGGGAGCCGCCTGCGGCGCGCCCGGAGTTCTTCGCCGTGCGCTCGCGGTCGAGGCGGAAGCCGATGCCGTTGGTGTCCGGGACCTCGTCGCTGAGCAGCGCGTCCGGGATGAACACGATCGCGGTGGTGCCGCCGTAGGGCGAGGGCTGGAGGGAGACGCGGACGTTCTGGCGCTGGGCGAGGCGGCTGACCACGAACAGGCCGAGCCGGTCGGTGTCGGAGAGTTCGAACTCGGGGGTCTCGGCGAGGCGCAGGTTGTTGTCCAGCAGCGCCTCGGGCGTCATGCCGAGCCCCCGGTCGTGTATCTCCAGGGTGAAGCCGTTGGCGACCCGCTCGCCGATGACCTGGACGGCGGTGTGCGGGGGCGAGAACACCGTGGCGTTCTCCAGGAGTTCGGCCACGAGATGGGTGAGGTCGGCGACGGCGGGGCCGGTCACGGCGACCCGCGGCAGGCGCCGTACCTCGACCCGCTCGTAGTCCTCGACCTCGGCGACGGCGGCGCGCACCACGTCCATCAGCTGCACGGGGCGGCGCCACTGCCGGGAGGGCGCGGCCCCGGAGAGGATCACCAGGCCCTCGGCGTGGCGGCGCATCCGGGTGGTGAGGTGGTCCAGGCGGAAGAGGTCGGCGAGTTCGTCGGTGTCCTCGGTGCGGCGTTCCATGGTGTCGAGGAGGGTGAGCTGCTTGTGCAGCAGCACCTGGCTGCGGCGGGCGAGGTTGACGAAGACCTCGGAGACACCGGCGCGCAGTTCGGACTGCTTGACGGCGGCCTCGACGGCGGCCCGCTGAAGGGTGTTGAGGGCCTGTCCGACCTCGCCGATCTCGTTCTGGTCGTACTCCAGGCGCGGCACCTCGGTCTCCACGTCGACCTGTTCACCGGCGGACAGGCGGCGCATCAGGCCGGGCAGCCGGACGCCGGACGCCTCATGCGCCTCCAGGCGCAGCCGCCGCAGGTCGCGGATGAGACCGCGGCCGATCCGGACGGACAGGACGAGGGAGAAGAGCAGGGCGAGCAGTCCGAGCAGACCCGCGACGGCGCCCTGGGCGATGACCCGCATGGCGACGGGGTGCATACGGTCCTGGAAGCGGTCGCTCGCCTGGTCGTCCAGCGTGCCGAGGTCGGCCAGGGCACTGCCCGCGGCCGAGTCCCAGCTCTTGGCGGTGACACCGTCGGGGGGGCCGGAGCCGTGCTCGATGACGGACTGCTCGGCCGAACGCAGCGGGGCGGTACCGGCGTTGTCCCAGAACCGCTCGTAGCGCTCGCGTTCGGAGGCGGGCAGCAGCGGCAGGCTGATGTCGTACAGCAGGGTGCGCTGGGCGACGAGGTCGGAGATCTCGCGGATCTCCTCGCGGGTGAGCCGGCCCGCCACGAGGGAGGAGCCGAGCAGGGCGTCCTCCCGGGAGAGCAGTTCACGGGCGCGGGTGAGGTTGACCAGGGCGTGCGACTGCTTGTCCATCTCGACGTCGTCGATGCCGTCGAGCCCGGCGAGCAGCGAGTAGCAGGGGTCGATCAGGCGGTTGTAGAGGTCGAGGGCCTGGGCGCGGCTGATGGTGCCGCTCTCGACGCTGTGGCGCAGCGAGTCCAGACCGCTGAAGGCGTCCAGGACGGCGGTGAGGTGTTCGCTGCCCTGGGTGCCGAGGCCGTGGCGCAGGTGGCGCTTCTGCGCGTTCTCGCGGACCTTCGCGATCGCACGGTCGCTGGCGGTGCGGGTGCGCTGGAGCGCCGGGAGGGAGTCGGAGGCGCGTGGGTCGGCGAGGTAGACGAGGGTCTGGCGGCGCTCCTGTTCGAGCACGCGGACGGTGTCCTCGGTGGGATAGCCGATGTTCTGCATGACATCGGAGACCCGGAAGAGCTGGGCCACATCACGGCCCGTGACCACCGTGGCGAAACCCCAGATGGCGGTCAGGGACAGCAGCGGCACGAGAAGCAGCGCCACGATCTTCCGGCGGATCGACTTCCCGCGAAAGCGCATGGCCTCCCCCAGCTCGACCCCCGCGGGCCGGGGGTGCGCATGTGCGTCAACAAACGGCGCGAGCCTACTACCGCCATACAGCTAACTCGAAGGCATGTCCGGAAGGTGAACCTCCGCAGCGGCGGCGGTACGGGGCGAGTTGTCCGGGCATTGCGGGAGATTGCCACCGCGATACGGCGGGTACCCCGAGGCCGGACAGCATGGCAGGGAATGGCGGTTGGCTGGAACTTTTCCCAAGGCGGGAATCTTCGCGGGGTCTTGTGCGTCCTTCTGTCAGGGAGTCGGGGGCGGATCGGGCCGCGAAAGCCCCGTCCCGCACACCGGCCGCGTAAATCCGCGCAAGCCGGGCAGCTACTGGGGAGTCGGGGCTTCGGGCATCGGGGCGAGGGGTCCTTGGGCGGTGGGGAGTGAGTGACACGGTGAAGGGCACTGCGGAGCGGTACGGGATACAGCCGGAGTACCGGCCGTTGTGGGTCGAGGAGCCCGCGCGGCGGCATCCGCTGCCCGATCCGGTGCGGGCGGCGGCGGTGCGCGCGCTGATCATCATCTCGGTCACGCTGATAGAGGCGATGGTGGCGTTCCTGTGCACCATGGCGGAGTCCTGGCCGGCGTTCCCCATGGTGATCAGCAGCGTGGTGAGCACCGTGGTGGCCACCTGGGCCGTGGTCGACGTCTGGGTGACCCGCCAGGTGTGGAACCAGCGGTACGGCGTGGTCTCCGAGCCCAGCAGCACGGCCCGCGCGCTGCGCCGTGAGCGGCGGGCGCGCCGGCGTGCGGAGCGGCGGGCCCTGCGGGAGCAGGCGCGGATACGGCGGCGGGGCGGCGCGGGGCAGCTGTCGCACCCCTGAGCCGAACCGCGAGCCGCCACCGCCGGTCGAGCCGTGGCAGGCTCCGGGCCGCCCGGAGCCTGCCCGGAGTCCGGCCACACCCTGTCCGGAACCCGTTCGGCCACCGGCTGGATTCGGCCACTTCGGTACGATGATGTTTCGTATGGCGCGAGCAGGAGCGCTGTGCGCAACAGATTCCGGACCGGCCGACAGGTGGTGGGAGACCAGCCATGGCCCACGCGCAGAAGCAGCAGGCGGCCGGGGCGGTGCAGTCGGTGGACCGCGCCGTGAGCGTGCTGGAGATCCTCGCCCGGGACGGCGAGGCGGGTGTCACCGAGATCGCCACCGAGCTGGACGTGCACAAGTCCACGGCGTTCCGGCTGCTCGGCGTCCTGGAGCACCGGGGTCTGGTGGCGCAGGCGAAGGACCGCGGCAAGTACTACCTGGGCGCCGGTGTGCTGCGGCTGGCCGGGGCGGCGGCGGTGCGGCTGGACATCTCCCAGGAGGGCGTCCCGGTCTGCCGCGAGGTCGCCGACGAGCTGGGCGAGACCGTGAACCTCGCGGTGCTGGACGAGGACGCCGCCGTCAACATCATGCAGGCCCGGGGCACCGCCTCGGTGGCCGCACAGAACTGGCTGGGCCGGCGCACCCCGCTGCACGCCACCTCCAGCGGCAAGGTGCTGCTCGCGCACCAGCCGCCCGCCGCGCGCGAGAGCCTGCTCGCCCGGCCCCTGCGCCGGTTCACCGAACGCACCGTCACCGACGCCGAGGCGCTGCGGGCCGACCTGGACCGGGTGGTGGAGCGGGGCTACGGTGTGACGGCCGAGGAGCTGGAGCCGGGCCTGGCCGCGGTGGCCGCCCCGGTGCGGGCCCACGACGGCGAGGTGATCGCGGCGATCAGCGTCTCCGGCCCGGTGTACCGGCTGAACCCGGACCGGCTGGCGGAGGTGGCCCGGCGCACGGCCGCGGCGGGCACGGAGCTGTCCCGCCGCATGGGGTACGGCTTCTGAGCGGCGGACACCGCAAGACTGCCCGCGCGCTGTAGGACGGGCGGACGGACTCCCCCTCTCCCCCTACGCGTTCACCGCCGCCGGCTTCTTGAACATCCTGGTCGCCGTGATCTCGCTGTGCCCCGCCTCCCCCGCCTGCGGCTGCTGGGGCAGACCGGGGCGCAGGTGTTCCTCGACGCTGATGTACTTCAGTCCCGCCCGCAGGTCCGCGTCGTTGCGCAGCCGGATGACCAGCGGGAACTCGGCCAGGGCCGTGGTGTCGAACAGGCCGGTGGTGTACAGGAGCTGGACGCCGAGGGCGTCGGAGACGGCTCGCTGGAGTTCCAGCAGATAGGTCGCGTTGGCGCGGCCGATGGGGTTGTCCAGGAACAGCGTGCCCGCGTGCCGGTGCTTGTCGCGGCCCCGGTCGTTCGAGCGCAGCGCGGCCATCGTGCAGTACAGGGCGATGGCCGCGGTGAGCAGCTGGCCGCCGGAGAAGACGTCGCCCATCTGCCCGACGGGCACCCGCTCGGCACGCAGCACCGCGTCGGGCTTGAGGATCTCGACGGCCACGCCCTTGGGCTCCAGGGCCGCCGCGACACCGCGCAGCAGCAGGGACATGCCGTCGCGCCGCATGTCGGAGTTCTTCTTGACGGCGGCGCGGGTGGCCTCGTCGATGACCTCGCCGAGCCGTTCGGTGAGCGTGGCCTGGTCGGGCTCCTCGAAGCGGATGCGCAGGAACTCCTGGCCCGACCACTCGCCGAGCCCCTCCGGGAGCCGGGACAGGCGCTGGGCGGAGCGCAGGGTGGCGAGGGCCGACTCCACCAGGCCGCGCAGCCGGTCCACGATCGAGTCGCGATTGCGCTCCAGCTGGGCCAGCTCGTCGGTGAGGACCCGCAGCCGGGGCGCGAAGGCGTCCGCCCACTTCTGCGCGTGCTCGGGCAGCGCGGCGGCGGGCAGCTCGCGGATCTGCTGCCGGGCGGGGGTGCGGACCTGCTCGTAGCGCGTGGAGTTGGCGTGCCGCACCAGCACATCGCTCGCCTCGCGCACCCCGGCCTCGGCAGCGGACAGATCGGCGGCGCAGCCGCGCAGCGAGCGGCGGGCCTCGGCGGCGGACTGCCGCGCCTCCTCCAGGGTCCCGGGGTAGGGCTCGGTCTCCTCCGGCTCCTCCTCGCCGGCCTGCTCGCGCAGCAGGTCGCGGAGCATCGCGGCGATCTCGTCGAAGCCGCCGGCCGCGTCCTCGGCCGCACGGTGGGCGGCCAGCAGTTCGCCGTGGGCGTCCCGGGCCTGGGCCAACGCCTCGGTACGGGTGGCGAGTTCGGTGGTCGCGGTGCGCAGCAGCGCCTGGGCGTGCTCGGCGTCGCGCGGCACCTGGTCCGCGGGCAGCTCGGTGTGCGCCTCGCCGTCCTCGGGGGCGTGCCGCTCGGCCTCGCCGCGCAGCCGGCCGAGCTGCTCGCTCGCGGTGGACATACGGGTCTCCAGGAGCTGCACCAGCTCCTCGGCACGGGCGGCGGCCGCCTGCCGGGAGGGCCCGTCGGAGCCGTCGGGCGACTGGAGGAGCTGCTCGGCACGGGTGCGGACCTTGTTGCTGAGCCGGTCCAGTTCGGTGCGGGCGGCGCTCTCGTCGCTCTCGGCGCGGGCCTGCTCGGCACGCAGATCGGCGCCGACGCCGACCTTCTCGTACACCTGGGACGCGGCCCGGTACGCCTCGCGCAGCGCGGGCAGCGACGCCTTCGGGGTGTCGCTCTCCTCGACCGGTACGTCGTCGGGGGCACCGGCGATCTCGGCGCGCTCGGCGCGCAGCGCGCGGGCGGTGCGGCGGGCGTCGTCGGCGGCGCGCTGGGCGGCGCGGCGGTCCTCGTCGGCGGCGCGGGCGCGGTCCAGACAGGTCTGGGCGCGGGCCTCGGACTCGGTGGCCTCGTCGGCGAGTTCCCGCAGCCGGGCCTGCCAGCCGGCGCGTTCGCGCAGCCGGTGGGCGAGTCCGGCCAGGGCGTCGGCGGCGCGCCGGGCCTTCTGGGCAGCCTCCTGGCGTTCGTCGCGCAGCCGTACGGCCTCGGCGGCGCTCTCCTCGGCCTCCGCGCGCAGGGTGCGGGCCTCGGCGAGTTCGGCCTCGGACTCCTCGGCGAAGGCGCGGGCCTCCTCGGCGGCGCGGGCCAGTTCGAGCAGGCGGCCCGCGGGGCAGCCGGTGCGCCAGGAGGTGAGCCGGGCGGCGAGTTCGCGGTCCTTGCCGAGCCGGGCGGCCAGGGCCCGGATCTCCTCGTCGCGCGCGGTGGCGCGGGCGCGCAGGGCCTGGCGCTCCTCGTCGGCGGCGTGCTCGTCGTGCATGGCCGGGTTCGGCGGCACCAGGAACACGCCGTGCGGGGCGGTGTCTTCGGCGGGGGTCGGGGCGAGCAGGGCGGCGGCGGTGCCGACGGCCACGGCGGAGCGCGGCAGCAGGGCGGCGTCGGCCAGTGCCTCGCGGGCCCGGGCGTGGGTGTCGGGGTCGGTGATGATGACGCCGTCGACCAGCTCGGGCCGGGCGGCGAGCACCCGGGCGTGGTCGGCGGGGTCGACGGCCTGGGCGAGATAGCGCCAGCCGGGCAGCGCGGGGATGCCGTGCTCGCCGAGGAACTCGACGGTGGCGAGGACGTCCGGGCCGGGCGGCAGCAGTCCGCCGTCGCCGAGCGCGCCGAGGATGCGGGAGTCGTCGGCGGCGGCCGTGCGCAGGTCGAAGAGCTGGCGTTCGGCGGTGCCCACCGCGTCGTCGAGGAGCTTTCGCAACTCGTCGGCGCAGCGGTCGAGTTCGGCGGCGGTGAGGGGTCCGGCGGCCAGGTCGTCCCGGTCGGTGCGCGGGGCGCCCTCGGTGTCGTCGGTGCGCTGGGCGGGCAGGCCGGCGCGGGGTGCCGTACCGGGCAGGCCGAGGAGTTCGGCGAGGCGTTCCTCGGCGGCCAGCGCGTCCGCGAGGCGGCGTTCGGCGTCGTGGGAGCGTGCGGCGGCGGTCGCGGCGTCGGCGGCGCGGGCCGCGGTCAGTTCGGCGCGGGACTCGGCGGCGGCCGTCTCCCGGGCGTGCTCGGTGGCTGTGCGGGCGGCCTCGCGGGCGGTGTCCCAGGCGGCGACGGCGGTCTTCTCGGCGTCGGAGGCGGCGAGTGCGGCGCGGGCCGGGTCGGCGTCGGGGGCGCTGTCGTCCAGCCAGCCGGCGCGGACCGCCTCGGCGGTCTCCTGCTCGACCTCGGTGAGCCGCTGGCGCAGATGTCCGGCCTCGCTGCGGGCGCGCTGCGCCTCGGTGGCGGCGGCGGTGGAGTCGCGGTAGGCGGCGTCACCGGCCTCCTGGAGGGCGGCGGAGCGCTCCTCCTCCTCGTTGGCCAGGTCCTCGGCGCTCCCGGCTGCCGCGTGCAGGGCCCGTACGAGGTCCACGGCGGCCCTGGCGCGGGCGGCGAGGGCGGGGGCCGCGTCCCGTTCGGCCTCCTGGATGGCGGCGGAGACCCGGGCGACCCGGTCGGCGGCGGCGCGGTGGCGCAGCACGGCCTCGGCGGCCTGCCAGGCGGAGTGCAGGGTGCGGGCGTCGGCCAGCTCGCGCTTCTGCGCGGCGGCGGACTTCTCGGCGGCGGCGAGGGCCAGCGAGGCGTGCCGGTAGGCGAGTTCGGCGGCGATGAGGGAGCTGCGCTCGCGGGCGCCCTCGGAGTGGGTGACGGCGTACGCGGCGGCGGTGACCCGCTGGGCGAGGTCGGCGGCCCGGACGCGTTCCTGTACGGCGCGGGCGGACAGCCGCCGGGCGAGGGTACGGGTGCGGCGCTCGGCGCCGGCGTGGATGTCCCGGGCGCGCCCGCGGGCGTCGGCGGCCTCCACGATCCGGCCGAGCAGGTCCACCGAGCCGGCCGTGAAGTCGCGTTCGGCGATCAGTTCGGCGCGCCGGCCGAGCTTGCTGCCGAAGCCGCTGACGAGGTCGGCGAGGCCGTCGGTGTCCCGGGTGTCGGTGACCGCGCGCAGCAGCAGGTCGGTGAAGTCGGAGTCCTTCTTGACCGCGAAGAGGCCGGCCGCCTCGCCCTCGTCGGCGTTCATCTCCCGCTGGTAGCGGAAGAGTTCGGGGTCGAGGCCGAGGTCGCCGAGGTGCTCGGTCCAGCGCTCGTGGATCTCCTCCCAGTGCACCTCCAGGTGCGGGTACGCCTTGCCGCCCTCGGTGAGGGCGTCGCGGAAGCCCTTCATGGTGCGGCGGCGGCCCTGGGCGCCGGACACGCCCTCGGCGGCCGGGCGTACGGCGGTGGACTCGGCCACCGGGAGGTTGTCCAGGCTGAGTCCGGGGCCCGGCCGGAAGGAGTACCAGGCCTCGGCGAACTTGCGCGGGTCGTTGGAGACCTGGCGGCCGCGCCACTCGCTGACCTTGCCGACCACCACGCAATCGCCGGTCTGCACATGCTGCCACTCCAGCGCCACATGGCCGCAGTCGTCGGCGAGCAGGAACTTGCGCAGCACGCCGGAGCTGGCGCCGCCGAGGGTGTTGCGGTGGCCGGGGAGCATCACCGAGAAGATCAGCTTGAGCAGGACGGACTTGCCGCCGCCGTTCTCCAGGAACAGCACGCCCGCGGGCGCGGGGCGGCGCGGCGGGCCGGACGGCTCCTCCGCGAAGAACTCCGCCTGCGTGGGCGCCGGATCGGGCACGGGCTCGCCCACGCCGCGCAGGTCAAGCACGGTGTCGGCGTAGCGCGCACCGGCGGGCCCGATGGAGTAGAGGCGGACCCGGGACAGCTCGTACATGGCGGACTCTCGTAAGTCTGGTGAAAGGTGCGGTCGTTCGGGGGCGCGGGGCGCTTCAGTGCGTCGTGCTTCGGTGCTTCAGCGCCTCAGGAGTGGAAGGGGAGGCCCGCGTCGGCCACCAGCTCCAGGTCGTCGGTGTCCTCGGCGGGCAGCAGGCTGGCGGTGCCGTCGGTCACCGGGACCACGCCCAGCTCGATCAGTTCGGCCATGGCGGCGGTACCGGCCATGTCGCGGACCTGGAGCTGGTAGCGGGCGGTGGTGCGGTAGGTGCCGCCGCCCTCGTCGCCGGTGCGCTGGAGGAAGCCGGAGTCGGTGAGGAAGACGAGGGCCTTGGCGACGATGCCGGTGGTGGAGGAGGCGGGCCGGCGGGCGTCCTTGGTGGCGCCGGTGGCGCTGCGTCTGGCCCAGATCCGCCAGGCTGCCTCAAGGCCGGGTGCGTCGGTGGCCGGGTCGGTGTTCTCGCCCTGTTCCTCGGCGCGTTCCTCCAGGCGGCGGCAGGCCTGGCGGACGAACGCGTCGACGCCGTTGACCGTGACACGGCCGATGTAGCCGTCGTCGGCCAGGTCCTCGGGGCGCGGGAACGCGAGGGCGGCGACGGCGAGATGGGCCAGGCCGTGCAGGAAGCGGTCGCCGGAGTCGGCGGTGGTGCGACGCGCGTAGTCGCCCATGCGGACGGCGAACACCGAGTCCTCGGCGGCGGTCACGGCCATCCCGGCGCGCGGGGACACCTCCAGGACGACGAGTCCGAGACCGGCGGCGACGGCGTCGGCGAGCCGGGCGAACGCCGGGTCCTCGCGGTAGCGGCGCAGCAGTTCGGTGTAGTCCTGGTCGCGGGCGGGCTGGAGCTTGGGCTGGAGCCCGTAGGCGACGAGCCGCGCCGCGTCGGCGGCGTCGGCGGGGGTGACGGCGGCGGGGGCCGCCGACGGGGCCGGGGCCTCGGTGTCACTCCACTCGACGTGCTCGCTCACGGCTTTGACTCCTTGTCGCTCTCTGACTCGCTCATGCTGCTTGCGGACCACTCGCGTGCGGTCGCTCTCCTGGCGCTCATTGCCCCCGGCCCGCTCCTACAGCCCGGTCCGCTCATGTAGCCCACTCCGCTCATGCCGTTCACGCCGCCCGGTCCACTCACGCCGCCCGGTCCGCCGCCATGCCGGCCGCGTCCAGCAGCGCCATGCCGACGATCAGATCGGCGCCGCCGAACTCGGGGTCGTCCAGCTCGGTGCCGTCGTCCACGGCGAACAGCAGCTTCTCCTCGCCCTGCCGGTAGGCGGTGCCGACGGCGGGGCTGGCCGCGTGCACCGCCAGCAGGGCCACCAGGTACGCGAGATCGGGGTCGCCGGTGCGCCGGGCCTCGGCGAGCAGCCCGGAGAGTCTGCGCGGGGCGTCGGCGGGCAGGTCGAGCAGCTCCATGGCGGTGGCCAGCTGCTCCTCGCTGAACCGGCTGTCGTCCGGCGTCGCGATCAGGTCGGGCTCGGGCATCTCCGCGCCCAGGTGCTCACGCTCCACGGGCGGGGTCAGCAGGATGTCCACGAGGTCGGCGACCCGCACCGAGACAGGGGTGCGCAGGCCGGTGCCGCGGGCGAAGAAGGCGTCCGTGACCCGGGTGGCCCGCTCGGCGGGGAGAGTCAGCACCGGGGCGACCAGGTGGCCGTACAGGTCTATCCCGGCGGTGCTCGCGGGGGCGGCGAAAGCCTGCCGGTCCTGTTCCGCGCGGAACAGCGGGCCCGCCTCCAGCAGCCGGGACTGGAGCTGGGTGTGCCTGCGGATGCAGTCCTTGACGATGTCGACCAGCTCGGCGGCGCGCCGCTTGTGCTCGGGCTCCTCGGTCTCGTCGCGGGCCTTGCGGATGTTGGTGAGGATCGCGTTCTCGTGCCGGTAGCGGTCGGCCACGTGTTCCAGGGCCTCGGCGATCATGTCGGGGACGGCGTTGAGCCAGTCGACCGCGCGCACGTTGCGCCGGGTGGCGTCGAGGGCGCGGCGCAGGGTCTCGGAGTACTGCACCGTGCGGTAGCGCGCCTGCTCGGCGGCGAGCTGGGCGTCGGCGAGCCGGCCCCGGTTGATCAGCACCTCCAGCTTGACCTCGGCGGCGATCTGGGCGCTGGTGACGTCGGTGTCGAGGGCGCCGACCAGGACGTTGACCGCCTCGTCGGTGGTGCGCAGGTACACCGTGCCGCCGGGGCCCGGGACCTCTTCGATGAGCTTGAAGTCGTAGTCGCGGCGCACATAGGTGCCGTCGGCCGCGAAGGTGCCGTAGACGGCGCGGAAGCCGCGGTCCACGCTGCCGACGTTGATCAGGTTCTCCATGACCCAGCGGGCCACGCGCTCGTGCTCGGCGGTGGGGCGGTGCGGAGCCTGGGCGGCGATGCGGGGGACCAGCCGGGCGACGATCTGCTCGTGGTCGGCGCCGGTGTCGAAGTCCATGTTCAGCGTGACCAGGTCGATGGCGGCGAGGGCCACCTCGGCCATTCCGTACACCGAGTACTCGCCCGCGAGGCTGCCCTTGCGGGCGTCCAGGTCGTGCAGCGGCGCGGTGCACGCGAGCGCGCGCAGCCGACGGGCGAGGCCCTCGTCGGCGGCGGGTCCCGGAGCGGGGCGCTGCGCTGTGCTGAGCTGCGGCTTAGCGGGGTCGGAAGTCACGGTGCACAGAGTAGGTCCTCGGTCTGACATCTACCCAAACGGGAAGCCGTGCCGCTTCGGCCGACCGAGTGCGGGCCGGATTTCGGCGCCGGTTCGACGGGCTTGTCGCGCAGTTCCCCACGCCCCCTTCGGGGCGCCTCATGGGGCGGAGTTCTCGCCCGTCCGGCGCCGGTAGGCCTCCACCACCCGCTCCAGCGAATCCGCCAGGTACCTCTCCAGCAGCCCCTCCGCCGCGCCCCGCTCCCCGGCCTCCAGCTCGCCCAGGATCTCCCTGTTGCGGGTCAGGTACGGCTCGTGCAGCCGGCGCGGGTCGTCCACCAGGTGGAAGGCGAGGCGGAGTTCGGCGAAGACGCTGCGCATCAGTTCGTCCGTGCGGGCGCTGCGGGCGAGGGCGACCAGTTCCTGGTGGAAGTGGATGTTGGCCGTACCCACCGCTTTCCAGTCATCCTCGGCGGCCGCCGTCTCGCCCTCGGTGACCGCGTCGCAGAGGCGCCGCAGGGGGTACGGCGCCTCGCCGAGGCCGCGCACGACGGCGCACTCGACGAGGGCGCGGGTGCGGTAGATGTCCTCGACGTCCTCGACGGTCAGGACCCGCACGAACACGCCCCGGTTGAGCTCGTGGACGAGGAGTCGTTCATGGGTGAGCAGCCGGAACGCCTCGCGCAGGGTGTTGCGGGAGACGCCGAGCGCGCCGCCGATGCTGTCCTCGGACAGCCGGGTGCCGGGCGGGAAGTACCCGTCCGCGACACGGCTCCTGAGGATGTCCGAAACCCGCTCCGCCGTGCTCGTACGGCCCAGGAGGGCGCGGTCGTCGGCCAGTCCCGCCAGTTGCTCTGCCATGCCCGGAATTCAACCGCAGGCAGCGGAACGAAACAACATGAGTATTGAGGGATCGTTGAACAATCCTCTACGGTGCTCGGCACGGCTCACTTCACCGCACCCTCCGTCCCCTCCTGCGAGGTGCCCATGAGCACGACCCCTCCTCCCCCCGCCACCGCACCCGCCCTCGAACACGCGCCCCAAGACGGCACGTTCGGCTGGCTGCGCGACCTCGGCCCGCACGGGTGGCGCGCGTTCGCCGGGGCTTTCGGCGGATATGCCCTGGATTCCTACGACTACTTCACGCTGCCGCTGAGCATGGTGGCGCTCTCCGCGTACTTCGGCCTGGACAGCGGCCAGACCGGGCTGTTCACCACCGTCACACTGGTGGTCTCGGCGGTCGGCGGCGCCCTGGCGGGTGTGTTCGCCGACCGGGTGGGCCGGGTCCGGGCGCTGGTGATCACGGTGCTCACCTACGCGGTGTTCACCGTGGCCTGCGGCTTCGCGCCGGACTTCGAGACGCTGCTGGTCTTCCGCGCGCTCCAGGGCCTCGGCTTCGGCGGCGAGTGGGCGGTCGGCGCGATCCTGGTCGCCGAGTACGCCTCCGCCCGCCACCGGGGCCGTACCCTCGGCGCGGTCCAGAGCTCCTGGGCGGTCGGCTGGGCGCTGGCCGCCGTCGTCTACACGCTGGTCTTCTCCTTCGCGGGCGACGACCTGGCCTGGCGGGTGATGTTCTGGACCGGCGCGCTGCCCGCGCTGCTGGTGCTGTGGCTGCGCCGCCGGGTGCACGACGCGCCGGTGGCCCTCGCGGCCCGCGAACAGGACCCGCGCCGCGGCTCGTTCACCGCGATCTTCCGGCCGGGCCGCGCCGGCGCCCCGGGCCTGCTGCGCACCACCGTGCTGGCGAGCCTGCTGTCCACGGGCGTACAGGGCGGCTACTACACGCTGGCCACCTGGGTGCCGACGTACCTGAAGTCCGACCGCGGCCTCTCCGTCGTCGGCACCGGCGGCTACCTCGCCTTCCTCATCTCCGGCGCGTTCCTCGGCTATCTGACCGGCGGCCACCTCACCGACCGGCTCGGCCGGCGCGCCACCATCTGGCTGTTCGCGCTGCTGTCGGCGGTGTGCGTGCTGGCGTACGCGCACATCCCGCAGGGCGCGAACACCGTGCTCCTGGTGCTGGGTTTCCCGCTCGGGTTCTGCATGTCGGCCATCTTCAGCGGCTTCGGCTCCTACCTCAGCGAGCTGTACCCGACGGCGGTGCGCGGCACGGGACAGGGCTTCACCTACAACACGGGCCGCGCGGTGGGCGCGGTCTTCCCCACCCTGGTCGGCTTCCTGGCCGACAGCTGGGGCGTCGGCGGCGCGCTGGTCTTCGGCGCGGTCGGCTACGGGATCGCGGCGCTGGCGCTGCTCGGGCTGCCCGAGACGCGCGGGAAGGAACTGGCATGACACGGGTGCAGCGCACCGAGGACCGTCCCGTCACCACGCTCGACGAGCGGGCGCCCGCCTGGAGCCCGCGGGCCGCGCGGGCCCGGTTCCGCGCGGGTCTCGCCGGCCCCACGGCCGGGGTCGCGGCCGGGCACACCCAGGCCAACCTGATCGCGGTGCCCGCCGACTGGGCCTACGACATGCTGCTGTTCTGCACGCGCAACCCCCGGCCCTGCCCGGTGCTCGACGTCACCGACGCCGGTTCCCCGACGACGGTGCTCGCCGAGGGCGCCGATCTGCGCACCGATCTGCCGCGCTACCGGGTGTGGCAGGACGGCGAGCTGGTCGCGGAGCCGACCGACGCGCGGCCCCACTGGCGCGGGGACCTGGTGACGTTCCTGCTCGGATGCAGTTTCACCTTCGAATGGGCGCTGAGCCGGGCGGGCGTGCCGATCCGCCACGTCGAGCAGGGCCGCAATGTGCCGATGTACGTCACCGGGCGCCCGTGCCGCCCGGCGGGCCGGCTGAGCGGTCCGATGGTGGTGTCCATGCGGCCGGTGCCGCCCGAGCGGCTCGGGGCCGCGATCCGCGAGAGCAGCCTGCTGCCGGCCGTGCACGGCGGGCCGGTGCACTGCGGGGACCCGGCGGGGCTCGGCATCGCGGACCTCGACCGGCCGGACTTCGGCGACCCGGTGGCCCGCCAGGAGGGCGACATCCCGGTGTTCTGGGCGTGCGGGGTGACCCCGCAGGCGGCGGTGATGGCCTCCCGGCCGCCGTTCGCCATCACCCACGCCCCGGGCCAGATGTTCCTGACCGACGCCCGCGACGAGCAGTACCGGCTGGTCGGCGTCGACTGACAGCGCCGCACGGAAGCCGAACCGGTGCACCGACAGACATACGGGCCGACATGCGTACAGGAGTACAGGCCGACAGACGTACGGCACGACAGACGTACGGACCGACTGGCCGAAGTGCCGACCACCCGACATATCGACTACCCGACTACCCGACCAGGCGACTACTCGATATCCCAACGAACCGACTAGCCAACAGCCCGACGAACGGACGAGCCGACCAACGGACGATCGGACGAACGGACAGGCCGATGAGCCGCCGAGCCGACGAACTCACAGCCCACCAAGCCGACATACCGACAAGCTCATGAGCCGACGAACCGGAGATACGGGAACGACCATGACCGTGATCGATCTGAACGCCGACCTCGGCGAGGGCTTCGGCCGCTGGCGGCTCACCGAGGACGAACAGCTGCTGTCCGTCGTCACCAGCGCCAACGTGGCCTGCGGCTTCCACGCCGGGGACGCGGCCACCATGCGCCGGGTGTGCGAACTGGCCGCCGCCCGCGGGGTGACGATCGGCGCCCAGGTCTCCTACCGGGACCTCGCCGGGTTCGGGCGGCGCGCGATGGAGGTGCCGGCCGCCGAGCTGACGGCCGAAGTGGCCTACCAGATCGGCGCGTTGGAGGTGTTCGCGCGCGCCGCCGGGGCCCGGGTGGCGTACGTCAAACCGCACGGCGCGCTCTACAACCGGGTCGTCCGCGACGAGGAGCAGGCGGGCGCGGTGATCGACGGCGTGCTCCTCGCCGGCCCCGCGCTGCCGGTCCTCGGCCTGCCCGGCTCGCGGCTGCTCGCGCTGGCCGAGAAGGCGGGACTGCCGGCCGTGCCGGAGGCGTTCGCGGACCGCGCGTACACCGACGAGGGCACGCTGGTGCCGCGCAGTCTGGACGGCGCGGTGGTGAGCGATCCGGAGGCGGTCGTACGGCGCTCGGTGGAGCTGGTGCGCTCCGGTACGGTCACCGCGCACTCCGGCGCACGGGTCCGGGTGCGCGCCCGCTCGCTGTGCCTGCACGGCGACACCCCCGGGGCGGTGGAGCTGGCCCGGCAGGTGCGGGCGCGGCTGGTCGCGGCCGGCGCCCGGGTGGAGGCGTTCGCATGAGGGCGCTGCCGGCCGGCCGGGAGGCGCTCCTCATCGAGGTGGACTCGGCCGAGGAGGCGGGGGCCCTGCACGCGGCGCTGCTGCGGCGCCGCGCGGAGGGCACGCTGACCGTCCGCGAGATCGTGCCGGCCGCGCGCACGGTCCTGCTGGACGGACTGCCCGACCCGGCCCGCTGGGCATCCGAACTTACCTCGCTGGAAGGGGAGTTGCCCGCTCCCCCGGCCCGCTCGCCGGTCGAGATCCCGGTGCGCTACGACGGCCCCGACCTCGCCGCCGTCGCCGCGCGCTGGGCGGTCTCCGAGCGGGAGGCGGTCCGTATCCACGCGGGCACCGAGTTCACGGTGGCCTTCTGCGGCTTCGCGCCCGGTTTCGGCTATCTGACCGGGCTCCCGGCCCGCTACGCCGTCCCGCGGCGGGCCACCCCGCGTACGGCGGTCCCGCCCGGCGCGGTGGCGCTCGCGGGGCCGTACACCGGTGTGTACCCGCGAGCCTCGCCGGGCGGCTGGCAGCTGATCGGCGCCACGGACGCGGTGCTCTGGGACCACACCCGCGAACCGGCCGCGCTGCTCTCGCCGGGCACCCGGGTGCGCTTCGTGCCGGTGGAGGGGCCATGACCGACCGTGCGCTCGTCGTCGTAAGGCCCGGGATGCTGACCACCGTGCAGGACCTCGGGCGGCCCGGGTACGCGCATCTGGGGGTGCCCCGCTCGGGGGCGCTGGATCCGCCCGCGGCGGCGCTCGTCAACCGGCTGGTGGGGAACGGGCCGGACGCCGCGGTGCTGGAGACGACGCTCGACGGGTGTGCGCTGCGCCCCCGTTCGACGGTGACCGTGGCGGTCGGCGGGGCGCCCTGCCCGGTGGCGGTCGGCGGCCGCCCGGCGGCGTGGGGCGCGCCCGTGCCGGTGCCCGCCGGTGCGCTCCTGGAGGTGGGCGCGGTGTCGGCGGGGGTGCGCGGCTATGTCGCCGTGCGCGGTGGCGTCACCGTCGAGCCGGTGCTCGGCAGCCGCGCCACCGATCTGCTGTCCGGCCTCGGGCCTCCCCCGCTCGCCGAGGGCACGGTGCTGCCGCTCGGCCGCCCGGCCGGACCGCCCGCGCACCTGGACACGGCCCCGCAGCCGGGCCCGCCGGCCGAACTCGTGCTCCGGGTGACGCCGGGTCCGCGCGCGGACTGGTTCACCACACGCGGCCGGTACGACCTGACCGCGCGCGCCTACCGGGTGTCCCCGGCGAGCAACCGCATCGGCCTGCGCACCGAGGGCCCCCCGCTGGAACGCGCCCGCGGGGACGAACTGCCCAGCGAGGGCATGGTGCTGGGCGCCGTACAGGTACCGCCGGACGGCCGCCCGGTGGTCTTCCTGGCCGACCACCCGACCACCGGGGGCTACCCGGTGATCGCCGTGGTCCACCCCGCCGACCTCCCGGCGGCGGCCCAGGCGGCACCGGGAACGCCTCTGCGCTTCGTGCCGGTGCGAGGACGCTGACGGCGGACGGGAAGGGGCAGGGCGGGGCGGGGCCTCACCGGCTACAAGGCGGCCCGCCCCCGGAGGGACGGCGGATGGCGCGGGCCCGCCCGGCAGGCGGCGCCGACACCTCTGCGACGCCGCCGAGACCGGTGCCCCGGGCGCACGGCGCCCGCGCCTCCCCCGCGTCACCGCCCGGCCGGCGCCCCCTGACCCGTCACAGCGGCGAGAGCCCCGGACGCGGATCGGGTGAGGGTCTCCGGGTCGGTCTCCTCGTCGGCCCAGGCGACATGGCCGTCGGGGCGTATCAGTGCCGCGGTGACCCCGCGCCAGGCGTCCCGGTCGTGCGGGGCGAGCGGTTCGGTGTGCACGACGGTGTCCGGTGTCCGGCCGTGAAGTCCCGCCGCCATCTTGCCGCTCAGGTCCAGCAGGACCCGGTCGCCGCCGCGCAGCAGCTCGAACAGCCGCCGCCCGTCGGCGAACCGGAGGTCGGGGGCCCGACGGCCGGTCAGCGGATGGGCCGGGGCGCCCTGGGCCGGGGGGTAGACCACGGAGAGGCCGGACATCCGCTCGGCGAGGGTGCGGCTGAACTCCGGCACGGTGGCGATGAATTCGCCGAGCAGCCCGCGCAGCGCCTGCCCTTCCGGGGCGTAGGTGGTCATCAGGGCGGTCTGCGCCCGGGTGTTGAGCAGCAGCTCGGCGCCGACCGGATGGCGCTCGCCGTGGTAGCTGTCGAGGAGGCCGTCCGGGGCGGTGCCCCGCAGGACGGCGGCCAGCTTCCAGCCGAGGTTGGTGGCGTCCTGCACCCCCACGTTCAGCCCGGGGCCGCCCGCAGGGAAGTGCATATGGGCGGCGTCCCCGGCCAGCAGCACCCGCCCGCGCCGGTAGGTCTCCGCCTGCCGGGTGGCGTTGCCGAAGCGGGAGAGCCAGCGGGGGTCGCGCATGCCGAAGTCGGTGCCCGCTATGGCCGTGACCCGCGTCCGCAGCTCCTCGAAGGTCAGCTCGCCGGGCCGCTCCTGGCGCAGGGTGTCCGGATCATTGCCCACCACCCGGTGCACCCCGCCCGGCAGCGGGAACACCATCAGCTGCCCGCGCGGCCCGCTCACCGCCGGAGTGGCCGGCGGCGCGTCCAGCACCACATCGCCCATCCAGGCCCACAGCGTCGCCGGAGTGCCGGGGAAGGCCACCCCGGCCGACTCCCGGACCGCGCTGCGTGTGCCGTCGCAGCCCACCACATAGGCGGCGCGGGTCCGGTAGGGACCGTCCGGGCCCTCGACGGTCAGCTCCACCGCGTCCGCGCCCGCCTCGACCCCGGTGACCCGGTGGCCGCGCAGGATCCGCACGCCGTGGCGCACCGCGTGCTCCTCCAGCAGCTCCTCGGTGCGGGCCTGGGGCAGCGAGAGGGTGAAGGGGAAGGGGGTGTCCAGCGGCCGGAAGTCCATCCGCTCGCTCAGCGCCGCGAAGTGCCCGCTGGGTATGCGCATCCCCTCCGCGAGGAAGGGTTCGACCACGCCCCGGCAGTCCAGCACCTCCAGGGTGCGCGGATGCACGGTGAGCGCGCGGGAGTGCGGGCTGCGCTGCGGCCGCGCCTCCAGCACGGTCACCGGCACGTCCCGCAGCCGCAGTTCCGCCGCGAGCCACAGGCCGACCGGGCCGCCGCCCGCGACAACGACCTGCTCCGGCACCGTCTCCATCTCCATCTCCGTCTTCGTCTCCATGAACTCCGTCAACTCCACGAACCCCTCCTCGGGCATACTCCGTCCATACGTCTTGGTCGGTGACCAAGGCGCATGTTCAGTAGACTAGGTCGGTGACCAAGAAGCAAGCTGCGGATGAGACAACCACCCGATCGAGGCTCGATCTGGAGTCCGTCGTACGGGCCGCCCTCGGCGTGCTCGACGAGCGCGGTGCCGAGGCCGTCTCGGTGCGCGGCACCGCCGACCGGCTCGGCGTGCGGATGAACACCGTGCTGTGGCACGCCAAGACCAAGTCACGGCTGCTGGAGCTGATGGCGGACGCGATCGCCGCCGAGGTGCCGTTGGACGGCCTGCCCGGGGACTGGCGCGCCCGGGTGCGCGAACTGGCCCACCGCTACCGCGCCGCGCTGCTCGCGCACCGGGACGGCGCCGCGCTGGTCACGGGCACCTACGCGGCCGAACCGGGCACCCTGCGCTACGCGGACACCATGATGGAGGCGCTGCTCGACGGCGGCCTGTCCGAGCGGGACGCGGCCTGGACCTTCTGGACGGTGCTCTATCTGACGCTCGCGCTCACCCAGGAGCAGCAGGCCCTGGGCGACGCGCGCGAGCACACGCTGAGCACCGCCCTCGCGGGGGGCGACTTCCCGTCGCTGAGCCGGGTGGCCACGCATCTGGAGGACATCGACTTCGACGAACGCTTCGACCACGGCCTGTCCCTGATCCTGCGGTCGCTGACCCCGGCCGAGTCGGACGGCGCCCGCCCGGCGGCCGGGCCCGGGGTCAGCTGATACCGACCTCCAGGTCGAGCGGGCCGGAATCAGGCAGTACGGCGCGCTGCCGGTGCCCGGTCGGGCCGGAATCGGGCAGTGCGGCGCGCTGCCGGGGGCCCGCCGGGGCACGGGCACCGGCCGGGCCCCGCTCCGGAAGCGCGGCCAGGGCGGCGGCGAGCGCGGCCGACGCGGCCAGGTCGAGATCGGCGCCGGTGCCCCGGGCGCTGTGGCGCAGTTCGTCCGCGGCGAGCCGCAGCAGTTGGGGCAGCAGGTCCCGGCAGCGCCGGGCCACCCAGGCGGTGCCGGCGGTGGCCAGCCACAGCAGGTTCGCCGCCCGGGTCGGGGCGGGGAACTCCGGTTCGGCCGAAGGCGGTGCACCGCTCGCGTGGCCCGTCTCGGTGAGCAGGGCGTGGAAGCGCCGGGCGAACTGCCGGTGGCCGCGTTCGCCGGGGTGCAGCCGGTCCGCGCTCCACAGGGTCCGGTCGGCGATCCAGCCGTCGTCGCAGGCGTGCAGGTGCACGGCGCCGTACCGGTCGGACAGGGCGTGCACGACCGCGTTGACCCCGCGCTGGCGGCGGGCCAGCGGTGCGGCCAGGGCGCCCGGCAGGCCGAGCAGCGCGCCGGGGTCGGGCAGGCAGGCGGTGAGCAGGGTGGCGCCCCCGCCGGCGCAGGCCGCGTAGACCTGGTCGAGGCGGGCGGCCACCGCGTGGAGGTCGAAGGTGTGGCGCAGGGTGTCGTTGACGCCGACGACCACCGCGACCAGGTCGGGGCGGAGCGCGAGGGCGGCCGGGGTCTGCCGTTCCAGTACGTCCCGGGTCTGCGCGCCGCTGACCGCGAGGTTGGTGAACCGCGTGCCCGCGCCGAGCGTGGGCGCGAGCAGCGCGGCCCAGCCGCGCGGGCCGTCCCCGGTGATGTCGCCCACGCCCTCGGTCAGGGAGTCCCCGAGGGCGACGAAGCGGACGGGTCTCATGCCACGCCCTCCGGGACCCCCCGGCGGCTGCCGTCGCGGCCGTCCGCAGGGCGCCCGGCGCGGTCCAGCACCTGGGTGTCGTGGGCGGCGAGGAACGCCTCCACGGCCGTGCTCCAGCCGAAGCACTCGGCCCGCGCGCGTGCCGCCTCCCGGCGCTCGGACTCGGGCCGGTCCAGGAGCAGTTCGACGGCGTCGGCGAACGCCTCCCCGTGGTCGGCGGCGGTCGCCCCGGCCGACCCGATGACCTCGGGCAGCGCGGAGGAGGCGCTGACCACCACGGGCGTGCCGCAGGCCATCGCCTCCAGCGCGGCGAGCCCGAAGGTCTCGGCGGGTCCGGGGGCGAGCGCGAGATCGGCACCGGCCTGGAGCGCGCCGAGCGCGGCCCGGTCGGAGAGGTGCCCGAGGAAGGTCACCGGCAGCCCCCGTTCCCGGGCGCGCTGCTTGAGGCGGCCCCGCAGCGGCCCGTCCCCCGCGACCACCAGCACCGCCGGCCGTCCGCGTCGTATCAGCGCCTCCAGGGTGTCGAGCGCGGTGCCGGGGCGCTTCTCCACGGACAGCCGGGAGCACATCACCAGCAGCGTCTCTCCCCCGCGCGCGTGCCGTGCGCGCACGCCGGGGTCGCGCAGCGCGGGGTGGCGGGCCGTCAGGTCGACGCCCAGGGGGGCGCGTACGACATTGCGCGCGCCGATCCGGGCGAACTCGCGCTCGGCGTACTCGGTGGTGCACACCACGCGTGAATAGACGTGCGCGGTACGGGTGTTGAGGGCGTCCGCGGCCCGCCTGGAGAGGTGCTCGGGCAGGCCCCAGGTGCGCAGCACGCCGTCGGCGGTCTCGTGGGAGACCATCACGGCGGGCACCCGCGCCCGGCGGGCCCAGCGGCCGGTCCAGCGCAGGGTGGTGCGGTCGGAGACCTCCAGCCGGTCGGGGCCGAGGCCCTCCAGGAGGGCGGCGAGGCGGCGCCTGTCGGTCAGCACGCGGTAGCCGCCGGTGCCGGGGAGCAGCGGTCCGGGCAGCGTGATGACGCGGCCCTGCTCGGTGTCGGTGTCGGTGTGCCGGTCACCGGGCACGATCAGCACCGGTTCGTGGCCCGCCGCCAGGAAGCCCTTGCCCAGTTCGCGCAGGGCGGTGCGCAGGCCACCGGAGGCGGGTGCGACGAAGTTGGCGAGCCGGACGATCCGCAGCGGCCGGGCGATCGCACCACTCGCATCGGCCATGCCGGTCGCGCCGGTGGTGCCGGTGGTGCCGGTGGTGCCGGTGGTGCCGGTCATGCCGCCACCGCCGTCCGGCGCCCGGCGAGCACGTCCTCGTAGTGTCCGATCAGCCGGTCGCCCACGGCGGCCCAGGTGCGGCCCTCGACCAGGGCGCGGGCGGCGGCGCCGAACGCGCCCCGGCGCGCGGGGTCCTCGGCCAGACAGCGCACGGCGTCCCGTACGGCCTCGGCGTCGCGCGGCGGCACCAGCAGTCCGGTACGGCCGTGGTGGACCAGGTCCAGCGGCCCGCCGACGGCCGGCGCGACGACCGGGACGCCGCTGGCCATGGCCTCCTGCACGGTCTGGCAGAAGGTCTCGAACGGTCCGGTGTGCGCGAACACGTCCAGCGAGGCGAAGATCCGCGCCAGTTCGTCGCCGGTACGGCGGCCGAGGAAGGCGGCGCCGGGCAGCGCCTCGGTCAGGTGGGCGTGGCTGGGTCCGTCGCCGACGACCACGAGCCTGACGCCGTCCAGGGCGGTGACACCGGCGAGCAGTTCGACGTGCTTCTCGGGGGCGAGCCGGCCGACGTAGCCGACGAGCAGCTCACCGCCTGGGGCGAGTTCCCGGCGCAGCGCCTCGTCACGGCGGTCCGGCCGGAACCGTACGGTGTCCACGCCCCGCGGCCACAGCCGCACCCGGGGCACCCCGTGCGTCTCCAGGTCGCCCAGGGCGGCGGTGGAGGGGGCGAGGGTGCGGTCGGCGGCGGCGTGCACGGCGCGGATCCGGCGCCAGGCGGCGGCCTCCCCGGCGCCCATGTAGGTGCGGGCGTAACCGGCGAGGTCGGTCTGGTAGACGGCCACGGCGGGCAGGCCGAGCCGGGCGGCCGCCGCCATCCCCCGGGCGCCGAGGACGAAGGGGCTGGCGAGGTGCACCACATCGGGCCGGTGCGTCACCAGGGCCGCGGCCAGGCGCCGGCTGGGGAGGGCGACGCGGACCTGCGGGTAGCCGGGGAGCGGGAGGGAGGGGACCCGGACGACCGGACAGGGGGCGTCCGTGTCGGGGCCGGTGCCGGGGGACGGGGCGGGGGCGACGACGAGCGGGTGGTGACCGCGATCTACGAGGTGCCGGGCGGTCTGGAGCGCGCAGTGGGCCACGCCGTTCACATCGGGGGGAAAGGATTCGGTCACGATGACGACACGCATACGGGTGTTGTCGCCGCGCCGGACGTGGCCGCGTCAACGTCGATCTTTCCGCGCGGGGAACGTCCCATGAGCGTTGGACTCCGCCGCCGGACGGGCGGGGCAGCGGCCACGGGGCGCTGGTCCGGGGGTCACCCGGCGTTCATCCAGGGCCCCCGGCGTTCGTGCCAGGGGCGGGCGCGCCGGTCGTGTGCGCCGGCGCGTGTCGAGTACGCGAGCCCGTCCTGACGTACGGCGTACGCGGGCTCGTCACGACGTACCACGCACGCCCGTCTCGACGTACCACGTACGCGGGCCCGTCCCGACCTACGCCGTGCGCGGGCCCCCTCGTCAGCCCGCCGACATGTCCGGCCCGAAGCGGCTGCGGACCGCCGTCTGGACCTCGTCCTCCTCGGCCGGGTCGGCGGCGAGGCGGCGGAGGCGTTCGACGACCCGGTTGTCGCCGGTCTCGGCGTGCCGGGCGGCGAGTTCGCGGGTGGTCTCCTCGCAGTCCCAGAGGCATTCGACGGCGAAGCCGGTGGCGAAGGAGGGATCGGTGGCGGCGAGGGCGCGGGCGGCGCGGCCGCGGAGATGGGAGGAGGCGGTCTCGCGGTAGACATGGCGCAGCACCGGCGCCGCGCAGCCGATGCCGAGGCGTCCCGCGCCGTCGACCAGGGTCCACAGCGTGGGCGCGTCGGGGCCCTCGCCGCGCACGGCCTCGCGCAGGGCGCCGAGCACGAGCGGGCTGTCCTGGGCGCCGCCGCGGCAGGCGAGGACGCGGCCGGCGGCGGCGCCGAGCACGTCGGGGCGCTGGGCCCAGCCACGGGCGCGGTCCACGGCGGCGACAGTGCGCATCCGTTCGAAGGCGTCGACGGCCGCCTCCACGACGACCTCGGTGCCGTCGGCGACCGCGGCCTCGACCAGATCGAGCGCCTCAAGATCACCGCTGTCCGCGAGATAGCGCAGGGCGGTGCAGCGGGCCCCGTCGGTGCCGGCGCGGGCGGCCAGCAGGATCTCCGGCCGGTCCTCGGGTCCGGCCACGGCGACCAGACAGCGGGCGGCGGGCACATGGAGGGCGGCGCCCCGGTCGAGGCCCTGCTGGGCCCACTCGAAGACGGCGCGCACGCTCCAGCCGGGGCGGGGCCCGGTCGGCCGCATCTGCCGCTGCCAGCGGTCGAAACATCCGGACTCGTGGGCGGCCCGCACCCGGGCGCCGATGCCGTCGCGCGGATCCTCGGCCCACAGCCGCCAGGGCCGGGGTTCGAAGGCGTCGCGCACGACGGTGGCCAGCTCGGCCTCGCCCTCGGGGTCGGCGGGGAACCGGGCCAGCACGGGAGCGGCGAGGGCGCGCAGCCCCGCGTCGTCGTCGCGCAGCGCCAGTTCGTCCAGCGCCCAGGCCCAGTTGGCGCCCCGGGCGGCGTACCGGCGCAGCAGGTCGAGGGCGTCCCGGCGGCCGTAGGAGGCGAGGTGGCCGAGCACCGCGAGGGCCAGGCCGGTGCGGGACTCGTCCGTCTCCAGGTGGTCCTCGGGGTCGAAGAGGTGGGCCTCGACGGCGTCCAGTTCGCCGTTCAGGTCGAGGAAGAGCCGGGCGTAGTAGAGGGAGCGGTTCTCCACCTGCCAGTCGTGGCGGGGATCGCGCAGCACACAGTGGTTCAGGGCCGCGAGCGCTTCCGCGCGGGGGGCGGTGAGCGCGTGCAGCGTGCCGTCGCCGCGGCCCCGCTGGAGCAGGCCGAGCAGCGTACCGCTGGGCGCTATGACCGGATCGAACATGGGAAACAGCCTCACATCAAGCGTCGACGCAACCGGGGAACACGCATTACCTGGCCGCGTGACACAACGTCGGAGCGTCCGCCGTCTCTTGCTTGCTGTAGCCCATTTCTCTCTGCCTCTCGTCGGTGGCCCATGCGGACCGCATCACGGTCCGCGCGGTGCGGCAACACCTGCCCAGCCATCACGACCGTGAATCACGTCGTCATGATGACCCGCGGTGTGTGCTGCCGCGACCGTATTTCCGGCGGCCCTGTACCGCCTCCCCCGTTTTCCGTGTCTTAGCTGGTCAGAAGCCCGGCGTCAGCTGATGCCGAACAGTTCGAGCACATCGGCCCGACCGAACATCCGGGCGGTGTCGACGGCTGACGGCGTGCCCTCGGCGGGGTCGGCGCCGCCCTCCAGGAGGGCCTTGACGACCTCCGTCTCGCCCTTGAAGACCGCGCCCGCGAGGGGGGTCTGGCCCCGGTCGTTGACCCGGTTCGCCTCGGCGCCGCGGGCGAGCAGCGCGCGCACCGCGCCGGCGTGTCCGTGGTACGCGGCGAGCATCACGAGGGAGTCCCCGCGGTCGTTGGTGAGGTTGGCCGGAACGCCCGCGTCGACGTACGCCACGAGTGCCTCGGTCTGCCCCTGCCGGGCCAGATCGAAGATCTTGGTCGCCAGCTCCACGACCTCGGGGTCGGGGGCTTCGCTCATCGGCCGGACCGCCTCTCATTACAACCGTTCAGGTGAACCGCAAGGGTACTGGCTCGTGCCTCACATGACCCGTTGTGCCCGACGTAAAGATCGCTACGGGCGGGCTCGTCCGCAAATCCCGTGCTCGACGATGCCGCCCCAGGCTCCACCGGACGGGCGAATAGTCACGATATTCACCCGCTTGCGCTCTTTGTCGTATAGGCACATTCTGTGATCCTGGAAGTACTGATGGTGACTGTCCCCCTCGACACCAGGAGGCACCCAATGATCCTCTCCATGTCCGGCGTCGTCCTGCTCGGCACCGTCGTGTTCCTCTACTTCCGCAAGGACGGCCTCAAGGGCTCGCACGCCTGCATCTCGACGCTGTTCGGCTTCTATCTGTCGAGCACGGCCATCGCGCCGAGCATCAAGGCCGGCGGGGAGAGCCTGGCCAGCCTCCTGGGCGGGATCAAGTTCTGACGCCGGTCCCGCACGACGCCCCGCCCGCACGCACCACCAGGAGACAGCAGTGGCCCGGCGCCCACTCCCCCGCATTCTGAGCAAGGACGGCGCGCAGCTCGCCCGGACGCAGCTGGTCCGGAGCCGGGAGCTGGCCCGGACGGCGGCCGACAGCGCCACCGACGTCCTCCATCCGCTGATCACCCTCTCCCGCGGGCTGCGCCTGCTGGCCGCGGCGGGGCGGACCCGGTGGACCGCCACCCCCAAGGACCGGCGCGGGCCGCTGCTGTTCCTGGTGGCCTGCGTGGTCCTGGTCGTGGCACTGGCACCGTACGGGCCGCTGCTCGCCGTCATCACCGTGATGGCGGCGGCGGCCTGGCTGGGCCGCGACCGCACCCCGCCCGCGCCCGAGGGGCCCGACGAGTCCCAGACCGAACGGCTGCGGGCGCTGTACGAGGCGCTGGTCCCGTACTTCTCCGTCCCCGAGGACCCCGCCCCGCTATACACGCACGGCGGGGAGTGGGAGAAGGCGTTCCTCGCGCACGAGTTCGACGACGCGGGGCGCGTCGGACAGCTGGTGCTCCGCTACCCCGCGTACTTCCCGGACGGCGAGCCCGAGACCCGCGCGCGGATCGAGCAGGTGCTCACCGCGAAGGCGGGGCGCGGGCGCGAGTACCGCTTCGGGTGGGACGAGGAGGGCAACCAGCTCGCCGTGACCGTCCTGCCGCCGCTGCCCGCCGACATCGTGGCCCAGCGGTTCGTGACCGCACCGGGCGAGAGCGTGCTCGGCTTCACCGACCCGAGCGAGGTGCAGCGCACCCTCCCCCTGACCTTCGGGGACTACGGGGACTCGTACGAGGAGCCGCGTGATGTCCCGCCGGTCGTCTGGCGCACCGGCACCCGCTCCACCGAGCCGCATCTGCTGGCGGTCGGCCAGCCCGGCAGCGGCACGTCCACCCTGCTGCGCTCCCTCGCCCTGCAGGCCCTCCAGTACGGCGACGTCCTCATCGTGGACGGCGGCGGCACCGGCGACTACGCGTGCCTGACCGGCCGGGACGGGGTGCTGGCCGTGGAGTGCGCGCTGCCCGGGGCGCTGGTGAGCCTGGAATGGGCCGCGCGGGAGACGGAACGGCGGCTGGTCGCGATCAACCTCGCCCGGCAGGCGGGCGACCCGCCGCCGGCCGACACCCGGCGCCCGCTGTGGATCCTCCTCGACCGGCCGAGCGTCCTCACGCACCTCGCCGAGGTGGACGGCCGCGAGGACCCGCAGGACCTGCTCCGGGTGCCGCTGCGGCACGGGCGGGCGGCGAACGTGACCGTCGTCGTCGCCGAGCAGTACGACGGCCTCGACGCGCTCGGCGACGCGGTACGGCAGCACACCCGGGCCCGGGTCGCCCTCGGGCCCGCGGCGACGCGGCAGCTGGAGGCGGTGCTGGGGGCTCCGCCGCGGACGACCCCGCCGGTGCAGGTGCCGCCGGGGCGGGGGTACGCGCGGCTGGGCCAGGGGCCGGTGCACCGGCTCCAGGTGCCGAGGACGCCGGATCCGTACGACGAAGCGACGAGTGAGGGGGACCGGCGGGCGGTGCTGGATCTGCTGCCGCCGAGGGTTGCGCAGCCGGCTCAGCCGATCGACCTCACGAAGCCGGAGCCGGTCCCTGCGGAGCCGGTCCCTGCGGAGCCTGTGGCCGTGGAGCCGGTGGCCGTGGAGCCGGTGGCCGTGGAGTAGGTCTTCGGCTGCGGGTGCGTGCTGGCTGGTCGCGCGGTTCCCCGCGCCCCCTCGGGGGCGCGCCTAGGCCACGAACGTCCGCGGTGACTCCGCCGCCGCTCCCGTTCCCCCGGTCTCCACCAGTCGCGCCGCGGCGGCCAGTCGTACCGCCGCCTCGTCCGCCACCGCTCCCCCGACGGTGAACGGCAGCCGGACGTAGCCCTCGAACGCGCCGTCGACGCCGAAGCGGGGGCCGGAGGGGACGCGGACGCCCGTGCGTTCGCCCATCTCCGCGAGGCGGGAGCCGGAGAGGCCGCCCGCGCGGACCCAGAGGGTCAGGCCGCCCTGGGGGACGGAGAACTCCCAGTCCGGCAGCTCCCGGCGGAGCGCGGCGACGAGGGCGTCCCGGTTCTCCCGGGCCTGCGCCCGCCGCAGCGCCACCGCCTGCTCCCAACCCCCCGTACTGAACAGCCAGTTGACGGCCAGCTGCTCCAGCACCGGCGTCCCCAGGTCGGCGTACGCCCGCGCCGCGACCAGGCTGCGGACGATGTCCGGCGCCGCCCGCACCCAGCCGATCCGCATCCCGGCCCAGAACGCCTTGCTGGCCGAGCCGACCGTGATCACCGTGGAGCCTGCGGGGTCGAACGCGCAGACCCGGCGCGGCATCCCGGCCGCCCCCACCTCCTCCTCCAGCCACAGCTCGCTCATCGTCTCGTCGGCGACGAGCACCGTGCCGGCCGCGCGGGCCGCGTCCACCAGGCGGCGCCGCTGGTCCTCGTCGGCGAGGGCGCCCGTGGGGTTGTGGAAGTCGGCGACCACATAGGCGAGTCGCGGCGCGGCCTCCCGCAGGACCTGGCGCCAGCGGTCCATGTCCCATCCGGCGAGCCCCTCGGCCATCGCGACCGGCACCAGCCGCGCGCCCGCCTCCCGCATCAGCTGGAGGATGTTGGCGTAGGAGGGGGACTCCACGGCGATGCGCTCGCCGCGGCCCGCGAAGAGATGGCAGATCGCGTCGATGGCGCCCATCGCCCCGGTCGTCACCATGATCTGCTCGGGCATCGTGGGGATCCCGCGCGCGGTGTAGCGCTCGGCGATCATCGCGCGCAGGGCGGGCAGCCCGGCCGGGTAGTCGCCGTGCGTGTGCGCGTACGGCGGCAGTTCCTCCAGCGCCCCCTGTACGGCGCGGGTGAGCCAGGGCTCGGGCGCGGGCAGGGAGGCGCAGCCCAGGTCGATCATCGAGCCGAGGGCCTCCGGGGGCAGCGGCTCCAGGCCGCGCGCGGGCACCGGATTGCCCGCCGGGACCGCGGTCCAGCTGCCCGCGCCGCGCCGGGACTCCAGGAAGCCCTCGCCGCGCAGCGCCTCGTAGGCGGCCGCGACCGTGGTGCGGCTCACCGAGAGGGAGAGGGCCAGTTCGCGCTCGGCGGGCAGCCGGGCGGCGACCGGGACCCGCCCCTCCAGCACCAGCAGCCGGATGCCGTCGGCCAGCGCCCGGTAGGCGGGCGGGCGGCGGCTGCCGGGACCGGCGGGCCGTTCCTGCTGGGAGTTGAGCAGCCGGGCGAGCTGCGCGGCCCCCACCGCCGAGGTCCACTGCGCCATGAGATCAGTCCACCTTTCCCGGATTGGCCATGGATGGAGTTTCCTCCCAAGCCACAGAGTGACATGCGTCAGGCCACTACCACTACCCAGGGGGGTATGTCGTGTCCACTCCCGGACCCGGACCTGTAGGACGCCGCTTGGTCCAGCTGTACGGCGGACTGACGCTCTACGGTGTGAGTTCCGCGCTGCTCGTCGCCTCGGGCCTCGGCCTGGAGCCCTGGGGGGTGCTGCACCAGGGGCTCGCGCGGCGCACCGGGCTGAGCATCGGCGAGGTGTCGATCGTCGTCGGGGCGGCGGTGCTGCTGCTGTGGATCCCGCTGCGGCTGCGCCCCGGCCTCGGCACCGTCTCCAATGTCTTCCTCATCGGCCTGGCCCTCGACGGGACGCTCGCGCTGCTGCCCCCGGCGCACGCGCTGCTCGCCCGCGTCCCGCTGATGCTCGCCGGAGTCCTGCTCAACGGTGCGGCCACCGGCCTGTACATCGCGGCGCGCTTCGGACCGGGCCCGCGCGACGGCCTGATGACGGGCCTGCACCAGCGCACCGGGCGCTCGATCCGGCTGATCCGCACGGTCATCGAGGTGACGGTGGTGGCCACCGGGTTCGCGCTGGGCGGCACCATCGGCGTGGGCACCGTGCTGTACGCCCTGTCCATCGGCCCGCTGGCCCAGTTCTTCCTGCGGGTGTTCGCTCTGCCCCCGGCATCGAGCGGCAGCGCGATCGTTGCCGAAAGGACACCCCGCGCAGCGATACTGCGTCGGTGACCACCGCGATACGCCACCCCTACCTCGACCACCCGGGCCCCCTCGCCTTCGCCCATCGCGGCGGAGCCGCCGACGGGGTGGAGAACACCGTGGCGCAGTTCCGCCGCGCCGTGGAACTGGGCTACCGCTACATCGAGACCGATGTGCACGCCACGGCGGACGGCCGGCTCGTGGCCTTCCACGACACGACCCTGGACCGGGTCACCGACGGCGCCGGCCGCATCGCCGACCTGCCCTGGGCCGAGGTCGAGCGGGCGCGGGTGGGCGGCCGTGAACCGGTGCCGCTGTTCGAGGAGTTGCTGGAGACCTTCCCCGAGGTCCGCTGGAACATCGACATCAAGGCGGAGCCCGCGCTGCGGCCGCTGCTCGACCTGCTGGAGCGCACCGGCGCCTGGGACCGGGTCTGCGTGGGCTCGTTCTCCGAGGCGCGGGTGCTGCGCGCCCAGCGGCTGGCCGGGCCCCGGCTGGCCACCTCCTTCGGCACCCGCGGGGTGCTGAGCCTGCGGCTGCGCTCCTGGGGGCTGCCGGCCGCGCCGCGCCGCTCGGCGGTCGCCGCGCAGGTGCCGGAGGCCCAGTCGGGCGTCCCGGTGGTCGACGCCCGCTTCGTCCGCGCCGCCCACGCGCGCGGGCTGCACGTCCACGTCTGGACGATCAACGAACCGGAACGCGTGCACCGGCTCCTGGACCTGGGCGTGGATGGCATCATGACCGATCACATCGACATGTTGCGCAAGGTCATGGAGGAGCGCGGGGTCTGGGTCTGAGCCGACCCGGCACCGGCCGCCCCCGCCTTCGCAGGGGAGCGGAAGCGAGGGCACGATGGGGACCGACACCGTGCGCGCGGGGGCGGCGGACGAGACCGCCGACCTCCGGCGCCAGCAAAGAGGCTGGTACTTCTACGACTGGGCGTACTCCGTCTATTCGGCGAGCGTCCTGACCGTCTTCATCGGCCCCTATCTCACCTCGGTCGCCGAGCACGCGGCGGACTCCGGCGGCTATGTGCACCCGCTGGGCATACCGGTGCGGGCGGGCTCGTACTTCGCCTACTCGGTGTCCCTGTCGGTGGTCCTGGCCGTCGTGGCGATGCCGCTGGTGGGCAGCGCGGCCGACCGCACGGGCCGTAAGAAGCCGCTGCTCGCGGCGGCGGCGTACACCGGCGCGGCGGCGACCACCGGCATGTTCTTCCTGGACGGCGACCGGTATCTGCTGGGCGGGGTGCTGCTCGTCGTGGCCAACGCGGCGGCGGCCGTCGGCGGGATGCTCTACAACTCCTATCTGCCGCAGATCGCCCCGCCCGAGGAGCGCGACGCGGTCTCCTCCCGGGGCTGGGCGTTCGGCTACGGCGCGGGCGCCATGGTCCTCGTCGCCAACCTGGTCCTGTACTCGGCCCACGACTCCTTCGGCCTGAGCCAGGGCCAGGCGGTGCGCATCTGCCTGGCCTCGGCGGGTCTGTGGTGGGGCGCCTTCACCCTCGTACCGCTGCGGCTGCTGCGCGACCGGCGGGCACGGGCGGCGGGCGAGACCGCGCCGGACGGGGTGCCGTCGACGGGGCTGCGGCAGCTGGCGGCGACGGCGCGGGACATGCGCCGGCACCCGCTGACGCTGTCCTTCCTGCTGGCCTACCTGATCTACAACGACGGCATCCAGACCGTCATCTCCCAGGCGTCCGTCTACGGCTCCCAGGAGCTGGGGCTCGGGCAGTCCACGCTGATCGTGGCGGTGCTGCTGGTCCAGGTGCTGGCCGTGGCGGGCGCGCTGGCGATGGGGCGCCTCGCGCGGACGTACGGCGCCCAGCGCACCATCCTCGGCTCGCTGGTGGCCTGGACGGTCACACTCGCCGCCGGGTACTTCCTGCCCGCGAAGGCGCCGGTCTACTTCTTCCTGCTGGCCGCCGCCATCGGCATGGTGCTCGGCGGCAGCCAGGCGCTGTCCCGCTCGCTCTTCTCCCATCTGGTCCCGCCGGGCAAGGAGGCCGAGTACTTCTCGGCGTACGAGCTCAGCGACCGCGGGATGAGCTGGCTGGGCCCGTTGCTGTTCGGCGTGACGTACCAGCTGACCGGTAGCTACCGGTCCGCGATCATCTCCCTGGTGGCCTTCTTCGTCATCGGGTTCGCGCTGCTCGCGCGGGTCCCGGTACGGCGTGCGATCGCCGCGGCGGGGAACCCGGTACCGGAGAAGATCTAGCGCCGATTTAGCGCTGGGCACGAAAGGGCGGTAGTGTACGCGTTTGGCCTGCCAGGCGTACCGTTACTGCGCGTCAAAGATGCCGAAACGCTGGGTGACATCTGCTAGCAGATGTGACAAACCGGGCGCCTGTGGGTAGAACAAGGGGCGGCTACGACGGCGACGCATGACCCGGAACGGGACTCGGAACGGGAATCTTTACCGCCGACCGGACGTTGACCGGATGACGACGACAGCGACACCTGTCCTGTGGGCGACAAGCCCGGGAGGCACGATTCATGAGTGAGCGAGCTCTTCGCGGTACGCGCCTCGTGGTGACCAGCTACGAGACGGACCGCGGCATCGACCTGGCCCCGCGCCAGGCCGTGGAGTACGCATGTGAGAAGGGACATCGTTTCGAGATGCCCTTCTCGGTCGAGGCGGAGATCCCGCCGGAGTGGGAGTGCAAGGTCTGCGGGGCCCCGGCACTCCTGGTGGACGGCGACGGCCCGGAGGAGAAGAAGGCCAAGCCCGCGCGTACCCATTGGGACATGCTGATGGAGCGGCGCACCCGTGAGGAGCTCGAAGAGGTCCTCGAGGAGCGCCTGGCGGTGCTGCGTTCGGGGGCGATGAACATCGCCGTGCACCCCCGGGACAGCCGCAAGTCGGCATAGCGGGCAAGCCGCGAACGCACCTGTACGGACCGCGGGCGCCGTACGTTCTTCGGGACGTACGGCGCCCGCGGTCCGTTGTGCTTCCGGTTCAGCGGGTCAGGGGCGGCCGCTGCTCGTCCGGTCCCGGACGCCCGGCGGGATCCTCGCGGACGACCTCGCCCTGGACGACCTTGCCGTCGGGGCGGTGCATACGGGCCTGCTGGAAGGCGTCGCCCAGGCTGCCCGGGGCGGCGGCCCGCAGCCGCTTCTCGACGGTGTTCTCCGCGAGCCGGCTCACGGCCTTCTGGACCGGGGGCAGCAGCAGGAGCAGGCCCAGGACGTCGGAGATCACGCCCGGGACGATCAGCAGCAGGCCGCCGAGCATGGTCAGCCCGTTGCCCTCGCCGCGCTTGGGGGAGCCGCCCCGCTGGAGCGCCTCGTTGAGGTTCTGGAAGGCCCGTCGGCCCGCCCGCTTGATCACCACGGAGCCGGCCACCACACCGGCCACGAGCAGCAGGAACACGGCCATGCCGCCCGCCGCGCCCGCGACCAGGGTCAGCAGCCAGATCTCCAGCACCAGCCACACGGCGAGGCCCAGCGGCAGATACCTGCGCAGCCGGGAGCGCCGGGGCCGGTCGGTGTACGGGGAGGTCGGAGCGCCTGTCGTCATACCCCCAGTGTGCCTGGCCCCGGCTCAGCGCCGGATAAGGGGCTACGGGGTGCGCTTGTCCTTGCCGGTGAGCTTGGCGACGCGGTCCCCGGCACCCCAGGCGGTGACCCGCCACAACGCCTCGACCAGGATGTCCTTGCTCATCTTGGAGTCGCCCAGCTCGCGCTCCACGAAGGTGATCGGGACCTCGATCACGTGGTAGCCGGCCTTGACCGCGCGGCGGGCGAGGTCGACCTGGAAGCAGTAGCCCTGCGAGGCGACCTCGTCCAGGCCCAGGCCCTTGAGGGTCTCGGCGCGGAAGGCGCGGTAGCCGCCGGTGATGTCGCGCAGCGGCAGATCGAGGGCGAGCCGGGAGTAGAGGCTGCCGCCCCGGGAGATGAACTCGCGGGACTTGGGCCAGTTGACCACCCGGCCGCCGGGCACCCAGCGGGAGCCGAGCACCAGGTCGGCGCTCTTGAGCGCGGTGAGCAGCCGGGGCAGCTCCTCGGGCTGGTGGGAGCCGTCGGCGTCCATCTCGACCAGCACGCCGTAGTCGCGCTCCAGGCCCCAGCGGAAGCCCGCGAGGTAGGCGGCGCCCAGGCCCTCCTTGCCCTTGCGGTGCATGACCTGGACGTTCTCGTCCTCGGCGGCCAGCTCGTCGGCCAGCTTGCCGGTGCCGTCGGGGCTGTTGTCGTCCGCGATCAGCACGTGCGCCTCGGGGACGGCCTTGCGCACCCGGCCCACGATGGTCTTGATGTTCTCCGCCTCGTTGTAGGTCGGGATGATCACCAAGGCCGTGCCGAGCGGACCGAACTCCCTCCCCTGGGCCTTGGCCGCGAGGGTCCCGTCGCCGTCGTTCACTGCTGCCCCTTCTGGTCGTACGCAGGCGTCCACCATAGTGGCCGCCGCCTGGGTGGACGTGACAGCTGGTACGTATGGTGGTGTCGATTGCACAAGAGTGGGGTAAGAACGCGCTTTTCGGGATGTTCCCGGCCTGTTTGCGGCACGTTCTTTTCCTCTTCCGACTGTTCGGATGGTTCCGAACCCGGATGGGTTGCCTCCCCCGCGCTGCGGATGGGGGCCCGGCGCCCTTCGGGCCGACCTGGGACCCGCTGGCTGCGGATCGACCGAGAGCCGTTGTCTACTGAGGCCGGGCCCCACCCGGGGTCACACCTGGCCGACCGGCTGGAACGCTTCCCCGCCGGCACGGGCGCTGAGCCTGGCTGCCAGTGGCGGTGCCCCGGTGCGGGGCGCCGTCCCTGACCCAGCGGTGCGGCGGGGAGGAGCGCGAACGCTTCCCGGTCGGGCGTCCGGTGGTGGACTCGGACGAACCTACCGGCCCTCGGCGCCCGACTGTCAACAGGCCTCTGGCCTGGGCGTCCTCCGTGCCGCCCGGGAGCGGTGCGGAGGATGCGCAGGTCGCGCGAGGCGCCCGGGGCGAGGGGCGGCCGCAGCGCCGCCTCCGGAGATCACTCGCCCGGCCGTACGAAGACCGTCCGGCCGCCCACCACGGTGCGCAGACAGCGCGGCAGCTCGCCGCCGGGGGTGAGGTCGGGCAGGCCGGGGGTGCCGGAGCGGGGGTCGGTCGACCAGCGGGCCACCCGGTCGTCGGGGGCCTGCACCACCAGCTCGCCGGTGCGCCAGACGGCGAAGTCGGCGGGCGCGCCGGGCACCAGGACGCCCGCGTCGTCCCGGCCGATCGCCCGCCAGCCGCCCCGGGTGTGCGCGGTGAAGGCGGCGCGCACGGAGACGCGGTGCTCGGGGGTGTGGTGGAAGGCGGCGGCGCGGACCGTGCCCCAGGGGTCGAGCGGGGTGACGGGGCTGTCGGAGCCGAAGGCCAGCGGGACGCCGGAGCGCAGCAGGGCCGCGTACGGGTTGAGGGTGCGGGCCCGTTCGGCGCCGAGGCGGCGGGCGTACATGCCGTCCGGGCCGCCCCACAGCGCGTCGAAGGCGGGCTGCACGGAGGCGATCAGGCCCAGTTCGGCGAAGCCGGCCACGGTCGTCGGGGTGAGCATCTCGGCGTGCTCGACGCGGTGCCGGGCGGCCCGGATCCGGGCGAGGCCGACCTTCTCGGCGGCGGCGCGCACCCCGTCGACCACCGAGGACACGGCGGCGTCCCCGATCGCGTGGAAGCCCGCCTGGAGGCCCGCCTCGGTGCAGGCGATCACATGGGCGGCGACGGCGTCGGCGTCCAGGTAGGCGGTGCCGCTGTGGTCCGCGTCGGCGTACGGCTCGTGCAGGCACGCGGTGTGCGAGCCGAGGGAGCCGTCGGCGAAGAGGTCGCCCGCGGCGCCGATCGCGCCCAGCTCGCGGGCCTTGTCGACGTCCTGCTCGGCCCAGTAGCCGAGGACCCGGGGTCCGGGCAGGCCGGCGGCGAGTTCGAGCAGGCCGGTGAAGTCGTCCTCGGAGGAGATCCGCGGTCCGCCGCACTCGTGCACCGAGCCGATGCCGAGGGAGGCGGCGTGCGCCAGCGCGGTGCGCTGGGCCTCGGCGCGCTGGGCGGGGGTGATCGCGGCGAAGGCGGCCTTGCGTACCGCGTGATGGGCGTCCTTGGTGAGGGGCGCGTCGGTGCGGGGCAGGCCGCCGCCGGCCATGTCCAGCAGGGCGGTGGTGACGACGGCCGAGTGCACGTCGATCCGGGAGAGGTACAGCGGGCGTCCGCCGGTGGCCTCGTCCAGCTCCGCGCGCGTGGGCGGCCGGCCCCCGGGCCAGCGGGCGGCGTCCCAGCCGTGGCCCAGCAGCACCCGGTCGCCGGGACGGGCGGCGGCGAACTCCCGGACCAGGGCCAGCGCGGCCTCCAGGGAGGGCGCGGCGCTCAGATCGAGGCCGGTCAGGGCGAGGCCGGTGGCCGTGGTGTGCACATGGGCGTCCGTGAACGCCGGGGTCACCAGCGCGCCGTCGAGATCGATCACCTCCCCCACCCCGTCGGCGAACGCGTCCGCCGCGCCCTCCGACCCGACCCAGGCGATATGGCCGGCCTCCACGACCATCGCGGTGGCGAAGGGATCGGCGGGACTGTGGACGTCGCCGTTGCGCAGGAGGAGGGTGCGGTCGCTCATAGGCGACAGTTTCTCTCGGACGGCGCGCGGTGCCGCACCTGGGGCGGCGGGTACCGGCGCGGGGAGCTGGCAACGGACGGGGCGCCGTCCGGCGAGCGGCGGACGGGCCGTCGTCAGATCAGCGGGGGACGGGCCTCGTACGGCGTCGAGAGGACCACCGTCGTACGGGTCGACACCCCGGCCAGGCTGCGCAGCCGGGCCAGGAGCTCCTCCAGTTCGTGCGGGGTCGCCACGCGGACCTTGAGGATGTAGTTCTCGTCGCCGGCGACGCTGTGGCACGCCTCGATCTCGGGCACGCCGGCGAGGCGGTCCGCGATGTCGTCGGGGGCGCTGGGGTCGAACGGTTTCACCGAGATGAACGCGGTGAGGGGCAGCCCGACGGCCTCCGGGTCGACCACCGCGGCATAGCCGCGGATGACGCCACGCTGTTCGAGCCGGCGCACCCGCTGGTGCACGGCCGACGTGGACAGGCCCGTGGCCTTGCCCAGGTCTGTGTAGCTCATCCGCCCGTCCTTGACGAGCAGCTGCACGATCTGACGGTCCAGCTCCTCCATGGCGCCAAAACCTACAGGGCGTTCGATCTTCTCGGACAGCCGACGGCCCTCCAGGGATGCCGGTACGGTCATCTGCTCGCGTCATGTGACGAACGCCACACCGTTCGAACGGGCTCCGTGATGTTCTCGTGATTACCACAGAGGGCGGACGGGAAGTGCTTGCTGTGGTCGTGGCCGCCGAGCCTTTCACGGCCCAGCCTTAGGGGGAGAATCCCATGCAGAGTGTCAAGCGCCCTGGTCGATCCGCGTCCAAGCGGCAGCAGCCGGTGGTCGAGCCCGAGCCGGAGGGCGTCGAACCCGACGCCTTCGAGGACGAGCTGGACGCCTACGACACCTTGGAGATGTACCGGGTGATCTGCCCGGACTGCGCGCAGCCGATCGCGCTGCTGGCGGACGAGGAGATCCTGCCGGAGCACGCGCTGTGCGCCTCGCCGTGGAACCCGTTCGGGCTCACCGTGTGCGCGGGTACGGGCCGTTCGGCCACCGACGCCCGCGCCGCGGACGCGTCCGTCACCCCGCAGGAGCAGGACACCGCCCTGCTGCTGACGCTCCCCCAGGGCCTGGACTGGCGGACACAGCCCTTCTCGCACGTCGGCGGTCCGGGCTCGCGCCCGATGCGGGTGCCGGAGATGCGCCGCCGGGCCGCCTGAGCCCCGCGCACCGGGCCCGCTCCGCGGCGGGACGTCCCTGGACTGACGCTCGATTCGGGCGGGCGGTGACCTGTGCGCCGGGTGCCGCGTTCTCACCGGTATGACACCCCTGCACCCGGTCGCCGGGCGTCGGCTCCAGATCTTCGTGCCGCGTCCCGCGGTGCCGGACCGGTCCAGCGCCGCGCAGGACCCGCCCATCTACCGCGATCTGCTGCGCGCCTGGGCGGATCGCGGCCGTACGCTGCCGGGCCGCCAGGACCCCGAGTGGGTGCGGCTGGCGGCGCCGACGGTGCGTCCGGGCCAGTTCGGCTCGGACCGGTTCAGCGGGCTTCGGGTCCCGCCACGTGACGGGCGATGACCATCCGCTGGATCTGGTTGGTGCCCTCGACGATCTGGAGCACCTTGGCCTCGCGCATGTAGCGCTCGGCCGGGAAGTCGGCGGTGTAGCCGTAGCCGCCGAGGATCTGTACGGCGTCCGTGGTGACCTTCATGGCGGTGTCGGTGCAGTGCAGCTTGGCCATGGCGGCCTGTTTGGCGAACGGCCTGCCGGCGTCGCGCAGCCGGGCCGCGGCGAGGTAGAGGGCGCGGCCCGCCTCGATCTGGGTGGCCATGTCGGCGATCATGAAGCGCAGGCCCTGGAAGTCGGCGATGGGATGGCCGAACTGCCGCCGCCCGGTGGCGTAGGCGACCGCTTCGTCCAGCGCGGCCTGGGCGACGCCGATGGCGCAGGCGGCGATGCCGAGGCGGCCGGAGTCCAGGGCGGACAGGGCGATGCCGAAGCCCTGGCCCTCTTCGCCGATGCGGCGGTCGTCGCCGACGCGGACGCCGTCGAAGTGGACCTGGGCGGTGGGCGAGCCCTTCATGCCCATCTTCTTCTCGGGGGCGGCCGCGCTGAGGCCGGGGGCGTCGCCGGGCACGAGGAAGGCGGTGATGCCCCGGGGGCCGTCCTCGCCGGTGCGGGCCATCACGGTGTAGAAGTCGGCGATGCCGCCGTGGGTGATCCAGGCCTTGGTGCCGGTGAGCACCCAGTCGTCGCCGTCCCGCACGGCCCGGGTGCGCAGGGAGGCGGCGTCGGAACCGGAGGCGGGTTCGGACAGGCAGTAGGCGCCGAGGAGTCCGCCGCCGAGCATCGCGGGGAGGTGTTCGACCTGCTGCTGCTTGGTGCCGTAGGTGGCGAGCGCGTAGGAGGCGAGGGTGTGCACGCTGAGGCCGAGGCCGACGGTGAGCCGGGCCGCGGCCAGCTCCTCCAGTACCTGGAGGTAGACCTCGTACGGCTGTTCGCCGCCGCCGTGCTCCGCGTCGTACGGCAGGCCGAGCAGGCCCGATCCGGAGAGCAGGGTGAAGACCTCGCGCGGGAAACGGCCCGCGTCCTCCTCCTCGGCGGCCCTCGGGGCGATCTCGCGCCGGGCTATCTCGCGGACGAGGGTGAGCAGATCCCTCGCCTCGTCCGTCGGCAATGGACGCTCCACCGGCTGCGGGTCGCGGTCGGACATGGCGTCGGTCTCCTCCCTGGTGGGGAACCGGCGGCACGGCCCACGGGTCAGGGCGGCTCCGCCTGATCGTTCCGTTACGGCCACGGTGCGCACCCCCGGATCACGGAAGCCCGCTGACCAGCGGCTGCGCTGAGTATGCCCGAACATCGGACTCCCGTCACCAGTTAACGACCGCTCACTCCAACATTCCAGCCGGGGGCCGGACGGGTGCGTCCTGACGGGGCCTCCGGGGCAGCTGGGACCACCACCGAAGCCGACCTCCCGGACGACCGGGAACCGGAATCCCGGCGGGGCTGAGCCCAAGATCCAGGGCACTGCTCCGACGGGGGCGACGGGGTGTCGGGGCCGAGGGGGGGCGAGCGGAACCGGGGGCCGGACGCGAGGTGCCCGGGGGCGGAGGCATGAGGAAGCGCGACACCGCAGCCCCGGGACCTCTGGCATTCGGAAGCCCGACGGCCCATGCGGCGGCCCGCCGCATGGCGAGACCCCGGTGGCAGGCCACGCGGGGTTTCGGGGGCAGGCGAGAAGCGCGGCGCGTGGGTTCCGGAGAGCCGGGATCCGGGACGGCCGGGATCGGCGGCCCGGTTACCGGTGACGGTCCGTCCCGGCACCGGTAACCGGAACCAGCGGGCGGAACACCACGGCGTCCCTCGGAACGCCGTTCGGGATCTTCGGAAGCCGCAGCCGGAGGACGAGGGAGGTCGCAGCGGCCTGCCGCAGCGGCCGGGGGCGGATTCGCGATGCGCGCCAGGTCACGGAAACCGGAAGCCGTAGGTCCGGCGCACGCCCGGGCGGCTGGAAACAGCTCCCCCGGCGTTGACCTACTGGTCTAGTCCTCCTACGGTGCTGGACCGGCGCGTCGGCGCGACGCGGGTGTTTCTCTCACGGATGCGAGGAGGCACGATGCGGCAATCTCAGCGGTTTCGGGTGCGGACGCTGGTCTCGGCGGTGTGTGCGGCCGCGATCGGGGTCGGACTGCTCCTCGGGGCGGGAGCCGTCAGCGGGGGCCGGGGCGGGGCCCTCCCGCACGGCAACGCGCCGGGGCTGATCAAGTCCCTGGAGTAGGCGCCCGGCTCAGAGCAGGCCCAGCTGGGTGACCAGCATCGCGGTGACCACGACGAGCACCCAGCCCAGCACGTGTTCGAGGATCTTGGGCCCGTCGTCGCGGGGACCGCCGGTGCGGGCGCGGGCGGCGGTGGCGGAGTGTGCGGTCATGCTGGTACTCACAGAGGTCGGACGTACAGAGCGGTCTCCCCCACCCGTCCGTCCACCTTGCCACCCGCGACGGCGTACGCGGCGATGAGCTTGCTCACATGGTCAGCGCACCCCCACCGCGGCCAGGGCCTTGCGCTGGTGGGCGCTCGGACGGGCCGGGAAGTAGAGGTAGCAGACCCCGCCGGTACCGGAGGCGACTTTGCCGGTGGCGTTGTAGCGCTTGGTGCGCAGCCAGATGTTCTCGAACTCCCGGCGTCGGTACACCCGTCGTACCGCGTCGTCCCCCGGCGAGGCCGGATCGTTGGCGATCACATCGCCGTCCGCGGTGAAGCCGATCACCGTCATCAGGTGTCCGGACGTGCCGTAACCCGCCCCGGTCAGCTCGGTGTTCAGGAACGACTGGGACGTCATGGCCGGGATGCCGGCCGCGATCAGCGTCTCCAGGTCCGTCAGCGAGGCGAGCCGGGTGACGACGCCCTGGAGGCCGGCGAAGGTCGCCGCGTAGGCCGCGTTGAACGGCCAGTTGCCGCAGCCCTCGTACTGGTAGTCGTACGTGAAGCGCGCGGCCGCGTCGACCTGCGGATCGGCGTAGGACGGGTCGACCCAGGACAGCTGGTCGGCCGTGAGCCGGCCGCCCCAGTACTCCACGATCATCTGCGAGGAGGTCGGACTGCACCATGCCTCGCCGCCGCTGTCGTACTGCGGGTACTGGCCCTTGTGGATCTCCTGCGAGTAGCGCGGCACCACCAGTTCCTGCGCGAGGCCGGGTGTGGAGGCCGGGACGGTGAAGCGGTCGGGGATGTCGGAGCCCATCGCGCCGAGCCGCCACACGGTCGGGGTGAGCCGCGTGCCCGGCCTGCGGTACAGGGTCAGGCGCAGCCGGTACGACACCAGGCGCAGCCCGGTGCTCGCGTCGTCGATGGCGAAGGTGTCGGTCCAGACGCTGCTCCTGCCGTCGCTCTGGCCGTCCACCGAGGTCCGCTTGATGTCCTGGTCGCCGGCCGCCCAGCGGCCCATCACGTACCAGGGCGTGTCGCCGCCGTCCGAGTACGTCCCGCTCAACTCCACCTGGATCCAGGTGCCGTCGGGGGTGTGCGCGTTCCAGGAGGAGACGACCTCGGTGGCGGGGACCGTGAGCCGGTACCGGGGGGAGGTCCAGGTGGCGTACTCCCAGGGCGCGGTGGTGCCGGTGTGCGGGTCGGTGTAGTCGACGGTGCCCGCGGGGGCGCCGATGACCACGCCGGGGCGGGCGCCGGAGACCGCGCGGGCGCCCCGGGCGGTGCCGGTGCGCCACTCGCTGTAGGTGGTCCAGGCGTGGTAGTCGATGGGGCGGGCCCCCGTAGGAGCGGATGCGGCGTCGGCGACCGTCCGCGTGGTGGCGGTCCCCCGCCGGGCGGCGGCCGCGGCGGGCGTGGCGGCGCCGGCCACCGCGGCGGCGACCGCGACGGTCAGAACGGTGCGGCGGGACGGCTGTTGGGCTCTGCTCATGGGCGCGATTACCCCCAGGTGTCCGGAGTCGTGGCTGGATCATGTGCACGTCGTGCGCCAACTATGAAGCAGCCGCGGGGCCCCTGCCAGCACTTGGGCGGATGCCGCGCCATGAATATTGGTCTGATCCGGTGGCGGTGCCCGCGCAGGAGCGACAAAGGCCCCGGCCCCGATACCGTGGAAGCGGTGCCGGGGCCGGGGCCTGGATGCGCGTGGATCTCAACAGATCATCAGATCAAGTCCATGGCCGCGATCTCGTCCGGGCGGCCGTAGCTGATCGGCCCCTGGAAGCGGCGGCGGGCGGTGGCGAACCACCAGACGGTGGCCACGAGCAGGACGACGACGAGCGCGATCGGCGCGTAGTTGAAGGAGTCCACGGTGATCGGGGACGCCTGCGGCAGCATGAACAGGATGCTGCTGAGCGCGATCCAGATCACGGCGAGCCAGCCGACCGGCTTGCTCCAGCGGCCCAGGTTCCACGGGCCGGACTCGAACGCGTCACCGAGCCGCAGCCGCAGGAAGATCGGGACGGCGTAGGCGAGGAACAGGCCGACCACGTTGACGCTGACGATCGCGGTGAAGGCGGTGTGCGACCACCAGCCGGGCACGATGAGCGCCAGCGAGCAGGCCACTGCGAGCCAGACCGCCTTGACGGGCGTACGGGTGCGCGGCGAGACGGAGTGCCACAGCCGGGAGCCGGGCATGGCGCCGTCGCGGGAGAAGGCGAAGATCTGCCGGGTGTTGCTGGTGAGGTTGGCGAGGCCGCAGAAGAGCATCGCGCCGATGACGATGAGGAGCATGACCTTGGCGGTGCTCAGACCGAGGCCGTCGATCAGGATCTGCACGGGCGGCGCGCCGTTGGCCGCCTCCTTGGCGTAGTCCTTAATGCTGTAGACCAGCGCCAGCATCAGGATGAGACCGGTGATCGCCGAATAACCGATGGCGCGGGTGATCCCCTTGGGCGCGTTGACCGTGGCTTGCACCGTTTCCTCGGACATGTGGAAGCTGCCGTCGAAGCCGGTGAACGTCCAGCTGGTGACCAGCAGGCCGAGCATGCCGCCGTAAAGTCCGCTCGTGAAGCCGGTGTTGTTCTCGAAATGCGTGACGAAGGACGCCGACTGATGGTGATCCGGTATCACTATGAGTGCGCCCACGATCACGACGAGTCCGATCAGCAGCCACCACACGGAAATGCGGTTGAGGACGGCGACGAGCTGCACCGTGTACGTGTTGGCGAGTCCCTGAAGCACGATGATCAAGGCCGTGATCAGCACCGTCTGATGGACGGTCGGCTGGTAGGAAGGCCACTGGAGCTGCACGAACGCCTGGATGAAGGTGGCCGCCGCATAGCCGGTCGCGGCGGTGCCGCCGATCTGCCCGACGAAATTCAACCAGCCCGTGTACCAGGACCAGGCACCCTTGTGCCGCTTGGCGAGCTTACCTGCGGAGAAATAGAGGGCACCGCTCGTCGGATACGCGGAGGCGACCTCTCCCATGGCCGCTCCGATGAGCAGAACCATGATCGAGACACCGATCCAGCCGAACACGAGAATGCGGGGGCCACCCGCGTTCATACCGAATCCGAAGGACGAGAAGATACCCGAGAGAATATTGATGATGGTGAAGGAGATCGCGAAATTGTCGAACGCCTTGAAACGGCGGGTGAGTTTCCGCGGATAACCCATCGCGTGCAGGGTCGCGTCGTCGTCGAGCACGACCGCGTCTTCTCCGGCACGGGCCTTGACCCGGGGAGCAGACATCCGTTCTGACACAGATCGGCCTTTCTCTCGTGCCTCTCGGGCGCTCGGGGGGCGGCGCCCGATGAGGGTGGGGGACGGGTGACGACAAAGGGGGTCAGGCGGGTCCGGGCACGGGCAGCCCGCAGGCGCGGCGCGCCCGGGAGAGCTGTTCGGCGGGGTCGCCGAAGGCACTCCAGGGCATGCGCGAGGCGTACGGGCCCATCGCCGTGAAGACCGCGCGGGCCTCGAACTCGCGCTGGCCCATGACCAGCGCGTGCGCGAGATAGGCCAGGTCGAGCACCGGCGTGAAGCGGTAGCCGGGCACCGCCGGGAGCCAGTTGTGGTAGATCGCGAGCGCGGTGGCGCGCCACTGGGGCTGCTCCCAGACGCGGTCGGCGAGCAGCTGGGTCGGGTTGTAGCTCTCCACCAGGGCGACCAGGGGCAGCAGGCGCAGCGCGGAGTCGGCGGGCGCGCGCTGGCTGAGGAAGGCGGCCACGTCCCAGGCCGCGTTGACCGAGCCGCCGTGCCGGGCGAAGAACGCGGAGAGGAAGCGGTGGTGCGCCTCGCGGTGCCAGGGGTCGAGGGTGAGGATGTGCGCGAACAGCCGCCACGGGCCGGGCGGCGCGGTCAGCAGGCCCTGCGGGGCGGGGTCGCGCAGCCGGTGCAGCCGGGCCATGGCGAGCTTGGCGACCCAGGGGGTGGGGTCCCCCGGGGCCAGCGCGGCGGCCCGGTCGCAGGCGGTGAGCGCTATGCGTTCCAGGGCCTCGGCCCGGTCGTCGTTGCCGTCGGCGGCGCGCAGGGCGCGCTGGACGGCGACGCGGGCCCACATGAGGGCCGCCTCGGGCGAGGGCTCCTCGTCCAGCCAGCGTTCGACCAGGTCGGTGCCGGCCGCCTCGGAGGCGAGGACCAGGGAGCGGTGGGCGCGCAGCGCGAAATCCTGGCGCGTCTCGGCCAGCGCCTCGTACGCGTGCCGATAACGGCCCGCGCGGACATCGACGCAAACGCCGGCCAGGACTCGGTCGTCGGCAGCCGGGTGCCACACATACTGCCCTTCGAATAACTCCGCGGCCATGTCCCCTGCCTTGTCCCCGTACCGTGTCCCCGGCCGCCGCTTCTCGCGGTAGCGCAGGAGGCACCTTACTCAGCACGGCGGACACCCGGAACGCCGAATTCGACATATCGGTCAGCGATTCGAGAATGTTTATAGAAGTGCGCGGGGCGGCCCCGGGCGGAGGGTGGTTCAAGGGGTGACTTTCTTTCGCGGGCCCCTCGGCGGCCCGGCCGCCGTGCGCCGCTACTAGACTCTTTCCGGAAAACCCCCCACACCGCATCACACCTTCGGGAATCGTCATTCAGCACCTCGCCGCCCGGCTGCGGGCCCTGCCGCCCTCCCTCGGACCGGTCCGGCTGATCGCCGTCGACGGGCACGCGGGCTCCGGGAAGTCGACCTTCGCCGGGCGGCTGGCCACCGCGCTGGGCGGGGCGCCGGTGCTCCATCTCGACGACATCGCCAGCCATGAGCGGCTGTTCGCCTGGACCGACCGGCTGATGACACAGGTGATCGAGCCGCTGGCCCGGGGCGAGGCCGCCGCCTATCTGCCCTACGACTGGAACGCCCGGACGTCCGGCCCGCCGCGCCCGCTGCCGCCCGCGCCGGTGATCCTGCTGGAGGGCGTGGGCGCGGGCCGCCGCGCGCTGCGGCCGTTTCTGGCCGAACTGCTCTGGATGGAACTGCCCCGCGAGGAGTCCTGGGCGCGCGGCCGGCGGCGGGACGGGGCGGCGCAGCGGGAGTTCTGGGACGGCTGGGTCGAGGCCGAGCGCGCGCACTTCGCCGACGACCCCACCCGCCCCCACGCCGGGCTTCTGGTGCGCCAGACGGACCGGGGGTACGAGGTGCTGCCGGGGCCCGAGCGACCCCAGGGATCGGGCCAAGGAGTGACCCACAGTGATGGCCCCACCCCCATGTGGTGAAATTGTGAAGGCTCTTGTCGGCCAACTTCCCGAAGTGCCCCAACTTCGCTTGACCCGGGGGCCGTACAGGTCTTACGTTCTCAATGTGCGGCGAATCGAAGCCGCCCGAAGACGCGAAGCCCCCGGTTGTTCCCCCGTGATCGGGGGCTTCGTTCTGCCCGCGCACCGCTTTCCGGGCCCGCTGCGCGCCGATCCGATCACCCTCGGTCACTGAAGCGCCCGGATTCCGTCCGCTCCCACCTCGCCGAACGGCCTGTACCGCACCCTTCGGCACGCGGTACCCACGCGGGTACGATGCCCTTGGTGCGACCTTCGGGGACAGCCTCGCGCACCTGCAACTCCGGTCCGCGGCACGGCGGTTCGGCCGCGGCGGCCGCCGGGCGACCGTCCGGCGGTGAACCACGGGGCACGGTCTGTGGGGGACGTGATGGACTTCGGCACGCAGGGCCCCGAGGCCCCGGCCGACCTCGCCTGGCTGCGCGGGGTCGACGCCTACACCATGGGCGCCTATCCGCAGGCGGAGGAGGAGTTCCGGGCCGCGGTGCGGATGGACCCGGGCATGGCGGACGGCTGGCTCGGGCTGCACGCGCTCCGGGTCGACACCACCACCGCGCTGCTGCGGATGTTCCGGCACCGCGAGCGCTTCGGCGAACAGCGCGCCCGGCACCGCCGTACGATCAACTCCTGGTACTGGCTCGGCTGGTGGGTGCAGCCGGTGCTGGAGAGCCCGCGCGATCTGCTGCTGGCGCACGCCTCGCACTGGCTGGACGGCCGGCATGTGCCCGAGCTGGACCGGGCGCTGGCCGGGCTGCCCCCGGTCGACACCGATCCCCAGGTCCGCTTTCTGCACGCCTGCCGCTCCTACCTGGTCAAGGACTGGGAACAGCTGGTGCGGCACACCGATCCGCTGCTGGACGATCCCCTGCTCGGCATAGAGGCGGGGCTGTTCGGCGGCATGGCCCGGGTCCGCCTGGAGATGTACGGCCAGGCCGAACCGCTGCTGTCGGCGGCGCTGATGCGGTGCCGCAGCGAGCAGCCCCAGCGCAAGGAGCTGCGCTACTGGCTCGCGCGGGCGCACGAGGGCACCGGCCGCTCCGCCGCCGCACTCCCCCTCTACCGGGCCGTGCACCGCGTCGACCCCGCCTTCATGGACACCTCGGCGCGGCTCGCGGCGATCTCCGAGGGGGACGGGTACGACGACGCGGCCGACCTCGCCGCGATCACGCTGACCGGTGCCGGGCAGGACACGGTGGACGGACCCGACGGGTTCGATCCGTTCTTCGGCACCGAGGGACGGGATCTGCGGCTGACGGAGCCGGATCTGCCGACCGGGCCGCTGCCGGCCGTCTCCGAGCCGGGGGTCCGCGCCCGGGGCGGGGCGCCCGGCTCCCCGCTGCCCACCGGGCCCACCGATCCCGCGCTGCTCGAACAGGCGCTCGCCGAGCTGGAGCGGATGGTCGGGCTCGAACCGGTCAAGCGCCAGGTGAAGGCGCTGTCCGCACAGCTGAACATGGCGCGGCTGCGGGCCGGTCAGGGGCTGCCCGTGCAGCCGCCGAAGCGGCACTTCGTCTTCTCCGGGCCGTCCGGGACCGGCAAGACGACGGTGGCGCGCATCCTGGGGCGGGTCTTCTACGCCCTCGGGCTGCTCGGCGGCGACCACCTCGTCGAGGCGCAGCGGGCCGATCTGGTCGGCGAGTACCTCGGGCAGACCGCGGTGAAGGCCAACGAACTGATCGACTCCGCGATCGGCGGGGTGCTGTTCGTGGACGAGGCGTACTCGCTCTCCAACTCCGGGTACGGCAAGGGGGACGCGTACGGCGACGAGGCGCTCCAGGTGCTGCTGAAGCGGGCCGAGGACAACCGGGACCACCTCGTGGTGATCCTCGCGGGGTATCCCGAGGGCATGGACCGGCTGCTCGCGGCGAACCCCGGGCTGTCGTCCCGCTTCACGAGCCGTGTCGACTTCCCCTCGTACCGGCCCGGGGAACTCACCGAGATCGGGAAGGTGCTGGCCGCGGAGAACGGGGACCAGTGGGACGAGGAGGCGCAGGAGGAGCTGCGGTCGATCGCCGGGCACGTGGTCGACCAGGGGTGGATCGACGAGCTGGGCAACGGGCGGTTCCTGCGCACGCTGTACGAGAAGAGCTGCGCGTACCGGGATCTGCGGCTGTCCACGTACGCCGGGTCGCTGACCCGCGACGACCTCGCGACGCTGCGGCTGGCCGATCTGATGCAGGCGTACGGCGAGGTGCTGTCGGGGAGGGGACCGCAGGACCCGTCCCCGGCGTAGGAGGCGACGTGCCCCGTGAGGGGCGCGGGGACTGCGCGAGCGACCCATCACCGAGCCGCATTCGCACAGCCCCCGCACCCCCCTGTGCGGGGAGCGCCTATGTGGCGAGCGCCTGTTCCGGGAAGCCGGGGATCTCCCGGTGCGCGGGGTCCCGGACCTCGCCGACCAGCATCTCCAGGACGTCCTCCAGCGCGACCAGACCCAGCACCTTGCCGGACGGGTCCGCCACCTGCGCCAGGTGGGTGGCGGCGCGGCGCATGACCGTGAGGGCGTCGTCCAGGGGCAGCTCGGCCCGCAGGGTCGTCATCGGGCGCCAGATGTTCTGCGGCACCGCCCGTTCGGAGTCCTCCAGGTCGAGTACGTCCTTGACGTGGACGTACCCCATGAAGGCGCCCTGCTCGGTCGCCGCGACCGGGAAGCGGGAGTACCCGGTGCGCGCGGTGAGCCGCACGATCTCCCCCGGGGTGACCGCGGGCGTGACCGTGACCAGGGACTCACGGCGCAGCAGGACGTCGGTGACCGGGCGGGAGCCCAGTTCCAGGGCGTCCTCCAGGCGCTCCCTCTCCTCCGGGTCGAGCAGGCCCGCCTGTCCGGAGTCCTCCAGGAGCCGGTTGAGCTGCTCGCTGGTGACCACCGCCTCGACCTCGTCCTTGGGCTCCACCCGGAACAGCCGCAGCACGGCCTGGGCGACGGCGCCCAGCGACACCGTGATCGGCTTGCACACCCGGGCGAACCAGACCAGACCCGGGCTGAGCCACAGCGCCGCCTTCTCGGGCGCCGCCATCGCGAGGTTCTTCGGCACCATCTCGCCGATGACCAGGTGGAAGAAGACCACCGCGGCCAGCGCGATGACATAGCCGAGCGGATGGATCACGCCGTCCGGGAGGTGGACCGCCTCGAACACCGGCTCCAGCAGATGTGCCACGGTCGGTTCGGCGACCGCGCCGAGCGTCAGGGAGCACAGGGTGATCCCGAACTGGGCGGCGGCCATCATCTGCGGCAGCCGCTCCAGGCCGTACAGCACCTGCCGGGCCCGGGTGGTGCCGAGCGGTTCGATCTGGCTGCGGCGCACGGAGACGAGCGCGAACTCGGCGCCGACGAAGAAGCCGTTCGCCAGCACCAGCAGCGCGGCGAGGACCAGTTGGAGCACGCTCATCGGGCGGCCTCCGCGATGTTCGCCGCCGGGGCCGTCCTGACCAGGCGGACCCGTTCGGCGCGGTAGTGGCCGACCTGGCGGACCGCGAGCCGCCAGCCGGGCAGTTCGGCCCGGTCGCCGGGGGCCGGGATCCGGCCGAGCAGATCGGCGACCAGTCCGGCGACGGTCTCGTACGGCCCCTCGGGCACGTCCAGGCCTATGCGCTGGAGGATGTCGACCCGGCAGCTGCCGGCCACGTCCCAGGCGGGCCTGCCGTCCTCGGGCGGGGCGGCGGCCAGCTCGGGCACGTCCTTGGCGTCGTGCTCGTCGCGGACCTCGCCGACCAGTTCCTCGACGATGTCCTCCAGGGTGACCACGCCGGCCGTGCCGCCGTACTCGTCCACCACGACCGCGATGGGCTGTTCGCTGCGCAGCCGGGCCAGCAGGGGCTGGACGGGCAGGGTCTCGGGGACCAGCAGCGCGGGGCGGGCGATGCGGCCGACCGGGGTGCGCAGCCGGTCGTGCGCCGGGACGGCGAGGGCGTCCTTGAGGTGGGCCATGCCGACGATCTCGTCGATCTTCTCCCGGTAGACGGGGAAGCGGGACAGTCCGGTGGCCCGGGTGAGGTTGACCACGTCCTCGGCGGTGGCCGAGTCCTGGAGCGCGCTGACCTTCACGCGCGGGGTCATCACGTGCTGCGCGGTCAGCTCGCCCAGCGAGAGGGTGCGTACGAACAGGTCGGCGGTGTCCTGCTCCAGGGCGCCGGCCTGCGCGGAGTGCCGGGCCAGGGAGACCAGTTCGCCGGGGGTGCGGGCGGAGGCCAGTTCGTCGGCGGGTTCGACGCCGAGGGCGCGGACCAGCCGGTTGGCGACCGTGTTGAGCGCGGCGATCACCGGCCGGAACAGCCGGGAGAACCGATGCTGGGGGCCCGCGACGAAGCGCGCGACCTGGAGCGGCCGGGAGACCGCCCAGTTCTTGGGCACCAGTTCGCCGATCACCATCTGGATCGCGGAGGCCAGCAGCATGCCGACGAGCACGGCGGCACCGGAGGCGATGCCGTCGGGCAGGCCGAGCGCGGCGAACGGGGCGCCCAGCAGCCGGCCCAGGGCGGGTTCGGCGAGCATGCCGACGACCAGGGAGGTGATGGTGATGCCGAGCTGGGTGCCGGAGAGCTGGAAGGAGAGTTCCTTCAGCGCCTCCACGACCGTACGAGCGCGCTTGTCGCCGTCGGCGGCGGCCTTCTCGGCCTCGGGGCGCTCGACCGTCACCAGACCGAATTCGGCGGCCACGAAGAATCCGTTGGCCAGGATCAGCACGAACGCGGCTGCGAGGAGCAGCAGAGGGGTGGTCACGATGCCGCCGCCTCCCCGGTATGTCGGGTGGGGGCGGCGCAGGTACTACAGGACGATCCGTCCATCGCCGGGGGGATTCACTCCTCGGGTCGCAGGAACCCCTGGCACCGGGCGGCGCACAGGGGCGGAGGCGCGATCGGCGCGGCCTCCGCCCACCAGGTTAATCAAGACCGGGGCCGGGCGGGCAGGGTGGGCGACCCGGAGTCGCCCCCGGGTCAGCCCTGATCTTCCCCCGGGCGGACGGCCGAGCGGGCCTCGGCGAGCGCCCGCAGCGCCTTGGCGTCGGCGATCGCCCGCTGCCTGGCGATGCCCGGCTGGATGCCGAGCGCGGGCAGGCTGGTGCCGTCGCTGAGGTTGAGGAACACCCAGGGATCGCCCGGACGGAGGTTCACCTGAAGGATCTCCGCCCAGTCCAGGCGCCGCCTGCTGGCGATGTTCACGACGGTGACGCCGCTCTCGTCGGCGACCACCTTGATCCGGGCCAGCTGGGCGAGCACCCAGAAGATCAGCGCCCCGGTGACCACGAAACTCATCCGCTCCCCCGGGCCGAGGCCCTCCAGGAGCAGGGCGACCGCCGAGATGGTGAGGAAGATCGCCACGGCGGCGGTGAGCAGGACGGCCCGGGTGTGGCCCGGCCGGAAGGTGACGGGGAGGCTGGGCAGGGTCGGCAGGTCGGACATCACATACCCCTCAGAGGCGGCAGGCGTGGATGGCCGTGGTCAGGATGGCGCGGGCGCCGATGGCGTAGAGGTCGTCCATGATCCGCTGCGCCTCCTTGGCGGGGACCATGGCGCGGACCGCGACCCAGCCCTCGTTGTGCAGCGGGGACACGGTCGGGGACTCCAGGCCGGGGGTGAGGGCGACGGCCTTCTCCAGCTGCTCGACCCGGCAGTCGTAGTCCATCATCACGTACGTCCGGGCGACCAGGACGCCCTGGAGGCGGCGCAGGAACTGCTGGACCCTGGGCTCCTCCGTGTCCGCGCCGGTGCGGCGGACCACGATGGCCTCGGACTTCATGATCGGCTCGCCGAAGACCTCCAGGCCCGCGTTGCGCAGGCTGGTGCCGGTCTCCACGACGTCGGCGATGACCTCGGCGACGCCCAGCTCGATCGCGGTCTCCACGGCGCCGTCCAGGTGGACGACGGAGGCGTCGACGCCGCTGTCGGCGAGGTGCCGGGCGACGATGCCCTCGTACGAGGTGGCGACCGTACGGCCCTTCAGGTCCTCGACGCCGGTCGCGGTGCCCGGCTTGCCGGCGTAGCGGAAGGTGGAGCGGGCGAAGCCGAGCGCCAGGATCTCCTCGGCGTCCGCGCCGGAGTCGACCAGCAGGTCGCGGCCGGTGATGCCGATGTCGAGGCGGCCGGAGGAGACGTAGATGGCGATGTCGCGGGGGCGGAGGTAGAACAGCTCGACCTCGTTGCCCGGGTCCACGACCCGCAGTTCCTTGGTCTCCCGGCGCTGCCGGTAGCCGGCCTCATGCAGCATGTCCGCCGCAGGGCCGGACAGGGAACCCTTGTTGGGGACGGCGATGCGCAGCATGAGGACGGCTTCCTTTGCGGTGAAGGGGGCTGGTGCGGTGTGCCGCGGCACGGCGCGGCGGTTCGGTCAGAGGTGGGCGTAGACGTCGTCCAGGGAGATCCCGCGGGCGACCATCATCACCTGGACGTGGTACAGCAGCTGGGAGATCTCCTCGGCTGCCGCCTCCTTGCCCTCGTACTCGGCGGCCATCCAGACCTCGGCGGCCTCTTCGACGACCTTCTTGCCGATGGCATGGACCCCCTTGCCGACCAGTTCGGCGGTGCGGGAGGTGGCGGGATCGCCGTGGGCGGCCTTGTGCTGGAGCTCGGTGAAGAGCTCCTCGAACGTCTTCTTGGACATGGTGGTCCTCACCCTACGCGCTCCGACCGGCGCCTCAGTGCCAGGGTTCGGATACCGAACGCAGCGTCGCGGCCGTCGAGACCGCCGCGATCACCGCCTCGTGGCCCTTGTCCTCGCTGGAGCCCTCGATGCCGGCCCGGTCCAGGGCCTGCTCCTCGGTGTCGCAGGTGAGCACGCCGAAGCCGACCGGGACGCCGGTCTCCACGGAGACCTGGGTGAGGCCCTGGGTGACGCCCTGGCACACGTAGTCGAAGTGGGGGGTGCCGCCGCGGATGACGACGCCGAGGGCGACCACCGCGTCGTAGCCGCGCGCGGCCAGCACCTTGGCGGCGACCGGGAGCTCGAAGCTGCCGGGGACCCGGATCAGGGTCGGCTCGTCGATCCCGAGGTCGCCGAGGGCGCGCAGGGCGCCGTTCACCAGACCGTCCATCACCTTCTCGTGCCACTGCGCCGCGATGACGGCGACCCTGAGGTCGCCGACGTTGCGTACGGACAGTTCCGGTGCACCCTTGCCGCTCACGTCTCTCCTAAGTGCCTTCTCGCCGGTGTTGCTTGCTTACTGGTTCTACTGGTTCGGGCAGGTGGCCGGGGTGTCCAGCCAGGGCAGGTCGTGGCCCATCCGGTCCCGCTTGGTGCGCAGATAGCGCAGATTGTGCTCGCCCGCCTGGACCGGCATCGGCTCCCGCCCGGCGACCCGCACGCCGTGGCGCTCCAGCGCGTCGGCCTTGTCGGGGTTGTTGGTCATCAGCCGGACGCTGCGCACGCCGAGGTCGGCGAGGATCTGGGCGCCGGCCCCGTAGTCGCGGGCGTCGGCGGGCAGGCCGAGTTCCAGGTTGGCGTCGAGCGTGTCACGGCCCCGCTCCTGGAGTTCGTAGGCGCGCAGCTTGGACAGCAGGCCGATGCCGCGGCCCTCGTGCCCGCGCAGGTAGACCACGACGCCGCGGCCCTCCTCCTGGATGCGGGCGAGGGAGCTGTCCAGCTGGGGGCCGCAGTCGCAGCGCAGCGAGCCGAAGACATCGCCGGTGAGGCACTCGGAGTGCACCCGGACCAGGACGTCCTCGCCGGTGCCGATCTCGCCGTGGACGAGGGCGACGTGCTCGACGCCGTCGACGGTGGAGCGGTAGCCGTGCGCGGTGAAGGTGCCGTGCCGGGTGGGCAGCAGGGTCTCGGCCTCGCGGCGGACGGTGGGCTCGGTGCCGCGGCGGTGGGCGATCAGGTCCTCGATGGAGATGATCGTCAGGCCGTGCTTGCGGGCGAACGGGATCAGCTCGGGCAGCCGCAGCATCCGGCCGTCCTCACCGGCGATCTCCACGATGGCGCCGGCCGGGCGCAGCCCCGCGAGCCGGGCGAGGTCGACGGCGGCCTCGGTGTGGCCGTTGCGCTCCAGGACACCGCCGGGCCGGGCGCGCAGCGGGAAGACATGGCCGGGGCGCACGAAGTCGGCGGGCCCCGCGGTGCCGCTCGCGAGCAGCTGGAGGGTGGTGGCGCGGTCGGCGGCGGAGATGCCGGTGGTCACGCCGTGCGCGCCGGAGGCGTCCACGGAGACGGTGAAGGCGGTCTTCATCGACTCGGTGTTGTCCTCGACCATCTGCGGCAGCCGCAGCCGGTCGAGTTCCGCGGCCTCCATGGGGGCGCAGACCAGGCCCCGGCACTCGCTCATCATGAAGGCGACGATCTCGGGGGTCACCTTCTCGGCGGCGATGACGAGGTCGCCCTCGTTCTCCCGGTCCTCGTCGTCGACGACGATCACGGGGCGCCCGGCGGCGATGTCGGCGACGGCCTGCCCGACGGGGTCGAGGGTGAACTCCTCGACGCTGTCGCCGTCGTAGGAGTAGGAGTAGGGGTCGTAGAGCGGGGTGGCCGAGGTCATGCCGGTGCTCCTTCCAGAGCGGGCCGCGTGCTCTTGCGGGAGCGCAGCCACCAGTCGCGCATGCCCCACAGGACGAGTGCGCCGTAGATGACGTAGACGAAGCCGGAGAAGGCGTAGCCGTTGGTGAAGTTGAGGGGGACGCCGACGACGTCGACGAGCAGCCAGGCGAACCAGAACTCGACCATGCCCTTGGCCTGCGCGTACATCGCGACGACGGTGCCGACGAAGATGTAGGCGTCCGGCCAGGGGTCCCAGGACAGTTCCGGGAACGCGGTGAACAGCAGGGCGACGGCGACGGTGCCGATCGCGGCGGCGCCGATCAGGGCGGCGCGCTCGCGCCAGGTGGCGAAGCGGGGAGAGATGTGGCCGTCGCCGGTCCCGCCCCGGCCGCGGTTCCACTGCCAGAAGCCGTAGAGGGCGACGACCATGACGACGGCCTGCTTGCCGGCGCTGCCGGTGAGGTGGCCGTAGAAGGCGGCGAAGAGGACCAGGCCGGAGACGAACTGCACCGGCCAGCTCCACAGGGAGCGGCGCCAGCCGAGGACGAGTCCGATCAGGCCGAGGATGTTGCCGGTCATGTCGGACCACAGGATGTGCTGTCCGAAGAGGGTGAACGCCTCGGTGTTCAGCGAGTTCACCGGCCGGCCTCCTGTCCGCTCCCGTCGGCGCGGCCCACCGTGAGGAGGCGCTCGACGTACTTGGCGATGACGTCCACCTCGAGGTTGACCGGGTCGCCGGGCTGCTTCACGCCGAGCGTGGTCAGGGCGAGGGTGGTGGGGATGAGGCTGACGGTGAAGTGGCCGGGGCCGGCGTCCACGACGGTGAGGCTGATGCCGTCGACGGTGATGGAGCCCTTCTCGACCACGTAGCGGGCGAGGCCGGCGGGCAGGGAGATCTTCACGATCTCCCAGTGCTCGGAGGCCGTGCGCTCCAGGACCTCGCCGGTGCCGTCGACATGGCCCTGCACGATGTGGCCGCCGAGACGGGCGCCGACGGCGGTGGGGCGTTCGAGGTTGACGCGGGAGCCGGTGGTGAGCGCGCCCAGGCTGGAGCGCTTCAGGGTCTCGGCCATGACGTCGGCGGTGAACTCGTCGCCCTCGTGGTCGACGACGGTGAGACAGACCCCGTTCACGGCGATGGAGTCGCCATGCCGGGCGCCGTCGGTGACGACGGGGCCGCGGAGCCGGAAACGGGAGGCGTCGCCGAGGTTCTCGACGGCGGTGACCTCACCCAGCTCTTCGACGATTCCGGTGAACACTTCCCGGGTCCTCCTGCCTCATGGGGCACGGACTCCGGGGCCTGTCGACGGACGACAGAATCTACGGGTGAGCACACACTCGGGGCGTCGCCGAAAAGGGCCCGTCCGGATACGGACGAGACCGGATACGGCGGCGCGCACACGGAACGCATGCCCGCCCGCCGCGCACTGCCTCCCATCCGGACTTTAACCGTCGGTCCAGGAATTTCACCTGGTCAACCGGTCGCTGGAGGCGACCGGGTCGCGGACTGTAACCGCCGGTTCGGACTTTCACCGACCCCGGAGTGCGCTGCTTCTGGTACACGGCCAGTGTGCCACGCCGGGCGGCCGCGCCGACAGGGGGTCCGTGTGGGCTCGCTCACACTCCGTACCCCCCGGAGGCGGGCGCCGCGAGCCCCGCCCCCAACTCCCCCCTCTTCGGTGCGGGTTGGCCCCTCCAGCCCCATTGACCGTAATGGTCTAGTCCTTTTAGGGTGCCGATCGGGCCCGGCGGCGGTGACGACGGCCCTTGCCCGCCGCCGGGTCGCCCAGCCCTCCGGAACCGGGGCGATGCCGCGTCTCGCCCTCGCGCCCTGTCCGGGCGCGGTCCGCCGACGGGATCCGGCCCGTGGGTCCGGTCCGGCCGGCGCCGCTACGACGGGACCGGTGACCGGAGCGGGGCGGACCACAGCTCGTCCTGGGCCTGGTCGCGGGCCGTCAGCAGGGCGCCCCGCAGGACGGCGGAGCCACCGAGTGCGCCGACGCGGACCTCGGTGGGCAGGGGCGACATCGCCCCGAGCCGCTCCGCCACGAGCCCGGCGAGCACATCGCCCCCGGCGTGGCCGATCTCTCCGCCGAGCACCACGCAGCCGGGGTCCAGCACGGCGACGACGGAGGCGGCGCCGATGGCGAGACGGTCGGCGAGGGCGGAGAGGAAGCGCGCACAGGCGTCGGCCTCCGCCGCCGTCCCGGCGAACCCCGTCACCGGCTTCCCCTCCTCCGCCGCCCCCGCGAACTCCCTCGCCGGCTCCCCCTTCTGTTCCGGCCCGCCCAGCCCGCCGGACTCCCCCGCCGCCGTGACCCGCTCCACCGCCCACCGCACGACCCCCGCCGCCCCGGGGCCGTCCGGTGTCGTCGGTGTCGGCAGGCCGTGTTCCCCGGCGAGGGAGACGACCGCCGCCGCACCCGCCAGTGTGTGGAAGCCGCCCGTGCAGTCCGTGGCGGAGGGGAGCGTGGGGGTGCCCGGCACCGGGAGGAAGCCGATCTCGCCGGTGCCGCCGGAGGCGCCGCGGCGCAGGGTGCCGTCGAGGACGACCGCCGCGCCGGTGCCGTGGCCGAGCCAGAGGAGGACGAAGGTGTCGCGGTCGCGGGCGGCGCCCTCGCGCTGTTCGGCGAGGGCGGCGAGGTTGGTCTCGTTCTCCACGGTGACGCGGGCCCCCGGCAGCCGTTCCTGGAGGGCGGCGGACAGGCTGCGGTGCCACGCGGGCAGCCCCGCGGAGTCGCGCAGGTCACCCGTGGCCGGGTCGATGAGGCCCGGCGCGCCGATGCCGGCCGTGTGCAGCCCCTCGACGCCGGCCCGCCCGACGGCCCCCGCCACCGCCGCCACCACCCGCCGCACCGCGGGCCCGGTCCCGGTGTCCCCCTCGATCGGCACGGACGCCTCCGCGAGCACCCGCCCCACCAGGTCGGCGACCAGCACGACGACCCCCTCGGTGCGCACATCGAGCGCCGCCAGATGGGCGCGGTCGGCGGCGATGCCGTAGAGCCGGGCGTTCGGTCCCCGGCGGGCCGCGCCGGACTCCCCCACGACGGTGATCAGCCCGGCCGCGCCGAGCCGTTCGACGAGATCGGCGACCGTCGGCCGGGACAGCCCCGTCAGCTGCTTCAACTGCCCCGCGGTCAGCGGGCCCTGGTCCTGGAGGAGCCCCAGGGCCAGCCGGTCGTTGATGGCCCGGGCGGTGCTCGGTGATGCGGGCATGGCGGGGATCCTTCCACATCGGCGGGGCGGGGCCTCGGCGGAATAAGCGCTATCTATCAGGCAGGGTCCCTGATAGTTTACGACGCGCCATCACCCGGGGAGGAACGCAGACATGCGGGACCTGAGCGCAGTGCGCCGCGCGCGGTACGCCGTCGCGGCCGTGTTCGCCGTCCACGGCGCCGTGACCGGCTCCTTCGCGACCCGGGTGCCCTGGGTCCAGGACCACGCCTCGCTCGGCGCGGGCCGGCTGGGCTTCGCGCTCGCCTTCACCGCGCTCGGCGCCTCCTGCGCGATGCCGCTCGCGGGCCGGATCAGCCACCGCTTCGGCAGCCGCAACGCCCTGCGCGGGCTGATCGCCCTGTGGACCCTCTCCCTCGTCCTGCCGTCCCTCGCCCCGAATCTGCCCACCCTGTGCCTCGCGATGTTCGTCTACGGCGCGTGCGCGGGCATGGCGGACGTGGCGATGAACGCGCTCGGCGTCGAGGTGGAGCGGCGGCTCGGCAAGTCGGTGATGTCCGGCCTGCACGGGATGTGGAGCGCGGGCGCCCTGATCGGCTCGGCCGCCGGCACCCTCGCCGCCCACCTCGGGGCCGACGCGCGCACCCACTTCCTGCTGGCCTCGGCCGTCCTGACCGTGCTCGGCCTGCTCTCCTGCACCTGGGTGCCGGACATACAGCCCACCGAGGACGAGGAGCCCCCGCCCCGGTTCGCGCTGCCGCCCCGCTCCGCGCTGCTGATCGGCATGGTCGGCTTCTGCGCGGTGTTCGCGGAGGGCGCGAGCCTCGACTGGTCGGCGGTGTTCCTGCGGGACCGGCTGGACAGCTCGGCCACCCTCGCGGCGGCGTCGACCACCGCGTTCATGCTGACGATGGCCGTGGCCCGGATCGCCGGGGACGCGGTGGTGAACCGGTTCGGCGCGGTGCGCACGGTCCGGGCAGGCGGTGTGCTGGCCGTCCTCGGCGGTCTGCTGGTGGTGCTCGCCGGGCAGCCCGCGGTGGCGATGGGCGGCTTCGCCCTGATGGGGCTCGGCATCGCGGTCGTCGTACCGCTGTGCTTCGCCGCCGCCGGGCACGCCGGGCCCAACCCGAGCCAGGCCATCGCGGGCGTGGCAACCATCACCTACACCTCGGGGCTGATCGCGCCCAGCTTGATCGGCGGAGTGGCGCAGGCGACCAGCCTGGTGGTCTCGTTCGGCGTGGTGACGGTGCTCGCGTGCGGGCTCACGGTGTGCGCGGGTGTGCTGCGCTCCGCCGAGCGCGGTGGGGCGCGGGAGGTCAGCCCGCGGGCCGCAGCAGTTCCCGGGCCACGGCCCTGAAGCCGTCGCTCCACGGCGCCGGGCGCAGGGTGGTCGCGTCGAGCCGGACCAGCACCCGCTCGCCCCGGGCGTAGGTCGCGGCGCCGTCCGCCGAGCAGAAGCGGAAGCCGTAGGTCAGGCCGGTGTTGCCGAGCCGTTCCAGCCACAGGTGCACGGCGTAGCGGCCGGGGCTGGTGACCGGGGCCTCGTAGCCGATGCGCAGTTCGCGCACCGCGTTGCAGGCGTCCCCGGCCGCCACCCAGTCACCGTCGAAGCGGATGCCGTGCTCGTGCCACAGCTCGGTCCAGGCGCGCTCGACCAGCAGCGGATAGCGGGCGTTGTGCAGCAGGCCGAGCGCGTCGAGGTCGTCGAAGTGGACGGTGACGGGGATCAGCCGGCCGTACGAGACGGCGGGGACGGAGGGGGCTTCGACGGTCACGGCGGACTCCTGGGGCAAGGCGGCCGGGGGCGGCCCCCGGGACGTACGGTCATCCATACTAAGCGACCGCTCAGCACGCCCCCCGGGACGCCCCGGGCACACCCCCGGCGCACACCCCCGGCGCGCCCCCGCGCGGACGGTGTGCGCGGAGCGCGCCGACGACCGGCGACAATGGTGCGGACACCCCCCTGTCCCCCGGCCCGCTCGGCTGCCCGGACACGAGGACGCAAGGACGCACCACAGAAAGCGAAACCCCACCATGGACCTCGGCGTGCGCTGGAAACTGCACGGTGACGGCAAGACGCCCGCGCCCGGAGCGGTGGTACGGCCCGACGAACGGCTGTCCTGGCCCCGGACGGTGGGCCTCGGCGCCCAGCACGTGGTCGCGATGTTCGGCGCCTCCTTCGTGGCGCCGGTGCTGATGGGCCTGGACCCCAACCTGGCGATCATGATGTCCGGCGTCGCCACGGTCATCTTCCTGCTCGCCACCCGCGGCCGGGTGCCCAGCTACCTCGGCTGCTCGCTGTCGTTCGTGGGCGTGGCCGCCGTCATCCGCGCGCAGGGCGGCACGAGCGCCACGGTGACCGGCGCGACCCTCGCCGTCGGCGTGGTGCTGTTCCTGGTGGGTCTCGCGGTGCAGAAGTTCGGGGCGCGGATCATCCACGCGGCCATGCCGCCCATCGTGACCGGCGCGGTCGTGATGCTGATCGGCTTCAACCTGGCCCCGGTGACCGCCTCCACCTACTGGCCGCAGGACCAGTGGACGGCGCTGCTGGTGATGCTGTTCACCGGGCTCGCGGTGGTCTGCCTGCGCGGCTTCTGGTCCCGGATCGCGATCTTCCTCGGGCTGATCTTCGGCTACGGCATCTCCTGGGTCTTCGACCGGGTCTTCGGCAGGATCCACTCCGTGGGCGGCGACGGCAGGCTGACCGACCACTGGCGGCTGGACCTCTCGGGCGTGTCCAAGGCCGACTGGATCGGTCTGCCGCACTTCCACGGCCCGTCCTTCCAGTGGTCGGCGATCCTGGTCGCGCTCCCGGTCGTCATCGCGCTGGTCGCGGAGAACGCGGGCCACGTCAAGGCGGTCGGCGAGATGACCGGCGACCCGCTGGACGACAAGCTGGGTACGGCGATCTCGGCCGACGGCGTCGCCTCCGTGCTGTCCACCGCGGTGGGCGGACCGCCGAACACCACGTACTCCGAGAACATCGGCGTGATGGCCGCGACCCGCGTCTACTCCACCGCCGCGTACTGGGCGGCCGCCTGCTTCGCCCTGCTGTTCGGCCTGTGCCCGAAGTTCGGCGCGATCGTGGCCGCCATCCCGGGCGGTGTGCTCGGCGGCATCACGGTCATCCTGTACGGCATGATCGGCCTGCTCGGCGCGCAGATCTGGCTCAACGCCAAGGTGGACCTGCGCAACCCGCTGAACCTGGTGCCGGCCGCCGCGGGCATCATCATCGGCGTGGGCAACGTCAGCATGAAGTTCACCAGCAACTTCTCGCTCAGCGGTATCGCGCTGGGCACCCTGGTCGTCATCACCGGCTACCACGCGCTGCGCGCCTTCGCCCCGGCCCACCTCAAGCAGCAGGCGCCGCTGCTGGACGAGGGCACCTCCAGCTACGACCCGGAGTCCGGGAAGCCCCCGGCCGCGGAGTCGTAAGGAGCCGTTCCCCCGTTCCGGCGACGCACCGGGCCGGTCGGCACCCCGGCCGGGCCCGGGCTGCGACCCTTCCCCCATGTCGCAGTCGTCCCCCGTCATCGGCCCCGCCGGCACCACCGGCCCCGTCGAGGCCGTGGTCTCCCGGATGCGGGCGCTGGCCGCCGTCCTGCCCGAGCGGGACGGCGTCGCCGTCTTCAACCGGGTCTACCTCACCGTCACCGAGGACATCGACCGGCGTCTGGGCGCCGGGGAGTTCCCCGATCCCCGGGCGGCCGCGGCGCTGGACGTGCGCTTCGCCGAGCGCTACCTCACCGCGATCGACGCCGCCGAGGCGGACCTGAGGCCGCCCGCCTGCTGGCGCCCGCTGTTCCAGCTGCGCCGCCACCCCCATGTCCGGCCGCTCCAGTTCGCGCTCGCGGGCGTCAACGCGCACATCGGGCACGACCTGGCCCTCGCCGTGGTGGACGCCTGCCGCACCGTCGGCTGCGAACCCGCCGATCTGGCCGACGAGTTCGACCATGTCGGCGAGATCCTCACGGCCCTGGAGGAACGGGTCCGCGAAGACCTGATGCCGGGTCCCGATCTCCTCCAGCTCGCCGACCCGCTCACCCATCTCCTGGCCGCCTGGAGCCTGGAGCGCGCCCGGGACGCGGCCTGGACGGCGGCGCGGGCCCTGTGGGCGCTGCGGCACAGCCCGGACATCGCCGGGGAGTTCGCCGAACGGCTGGACGCGGCGGTGGGGTTCGCGGGCAGGATGCTGCTGACGCCGCTCGCGTGCTGAGAGCGGCGCGCGCCCGACAACCCCCTGCTCGGCAAGAACCCGATGGTGAAGGAGCGTTGGTATGACGACCCGGCTCGGTCTCGGTCTCCCCCAGATGCGGCAGTTCTCGATCGGCAAGGACGTCCCGGCGGTGGCCCGCGCCGCCGAGGGCATCGGCTACGACAGCCTGTGGGTCTTCGAACGGGCCCTGTTCCCGGAGCCCGCCACCCAGGGGCTGTACGGCATCGACGGCCTGCCCTGGCCCGACGAGTACCGCTCGGTGGCGGAGCCGCTGGTCGCCCTCACCCTGGCCGCCGCGGCCACCGAGCGCGTGGAACTGGGCACCAGTGTGCTGGTGGCGCCGCTGCATCTGCCGTTCCAGCTGGCCAGGGCGCTGGCCACGCTCGACGCGGCGAGCGGCGGCCGGGTACTGGCGGGCCTCGGCACCGGCTGGTCCCTGGACGAGTACGCGGCCGCGGGCGTACGGCCCTTCGAGGAGCGCGGCGCGGTGCTGGACGAGATCATCGACGTGTGCCGCGCGGTGTGGGGCCCGGACCCGGTCGCCCACGACGGCCCCCTGACGACCATCGCCCCGGCCGTCGTCGGGCCCAAGCCCGCGCGCCCGATCCCGATCCTGCTGGCCGCGGGCAACCGGCGGTCCTGGCGGCGCCTGGTCGACAAGGCCGACGGCTGGCTGCCGGTGGCCATGGGCGGCACACGGGTCGCCGACCAGTGGCGGCAGCTGCGCGAACTGGCCGAGGAGCGCGGCCGTACGGAGCCGATCCGCTCGGTGCTGCGGGTGAACGCCGAGCTGCGGCGCGAGACGTACGAGGGCGGCGACCGCCGTCCGTTCCAGGGCAGCGTCGACCAGATCGTGCGGGACCTGGCGGAGTACGCGGAGATCGGCCTGGAGGAGATCCTCCTCGACCTCCAGAGCACCGCGCGGGACGCGGCGGAGCTGACGGACGTCGCCGCCGAGGTGTTCGAGAAGGCGCGGGCCGCCGGGGTCTGACCGGCCGCCCGCGCCTCTGTCCCGGGCCGGTGCCGCCCGGTCAGTCCTCCGGGAGTTCCACGGGCGCGATCTCGTCGTAGACGTCGCCCGGGCCCGGGTTGGTCGCGTCGGTCTCGCCGCCGAAGTGGTGCATGACGCCCCAGACCGCGTTCAGCGCGGTCTGGATGGCGCCCTCGGCCCAGCCCGCCGTCCAGGAGATGTCGTCGCCGGCGAGGAAGATGCCCCGCTTGTCGGCGGGCAGCCGGTCCTGCATGAAGTGCGTGAACAGGCGCCGCTGGTAGCGGTAGTGGCCGGGCAGGTTGGCCTTGAACGCGCCCATGAAGTAGGGCTCGTTCTCCCAGGAGACGGTCACCGGGTTGCCGATGATGTGCTTCCGGATGTCGACCTTCGGGTAGATCTCGCCGAGCGACTTCAGCATGACCTCCATCCGCTCGTTCGCGGACAGCGGCAGCCACTTCAGACTGTCGTCGCACCAGGTGTACGACAGGCAGATCACGGCCGGCTTGTCCGGACCGTCGTCCAGGAGGTAGGTGCCGCGCGTCATGCGGTCGGTGAGGGTCATCGACATGACGTCGCGCCCCGTCGGATTTCCCCTGTCGTCGACGGCCTTGTCCAGCCAGAACGGCCGGTCGACGGGCACGAAGAGCTTGCTGGACTCCATGTAGTGGGTGCGCTCGATGGCGGTCCAGTGGTCGATCGGGAACAGCGAGTCGTCGCAGGCGATCTTGGACAGCAGCATCCAGGACTGGGCGGTGAAGATCGCCGCCTTGTAGGTGCGGATGTCGCCGTTCGCGTCCGTCACGGTGATCTGGTTGCCCGCGGTGCGGTGCAGCCGGGTCACGGCCGGGCGCGGCTCGCCGTTCGGGTGCAGGGAGCCGAGCGAGGTGCCGTGCGGCCAGTGGACGATCTTCGCCGGTTCGCGCTCCCACAGGCGCAGCGGCAGCTGCTGGGAGCCGCCGACGATGCCCCGGTGGTGGTCGTCGGCCTCGGTGTAGACGACGCGCAGGATCTCCAGGATGGAGTTGGGGAAGTCGGTGTCCCAGCCGCCGGTGCCGAAGCCGACCTGGCCGAAGATCTCCCGGTGCCGGAAGGACTTGAAGGCCTCGGAGTCGCACAGGAAGCCGTAGAAGGTCTGGTTGTCGAGCTTCTCGACCAGCTTCGCCCAGATCTCGCGGATGCGCGGCACGTCACGCTCGCGCATCGCGCGGTTCATGTCGGAGAAGTCGGCGCCCTCTTCGAGGCACTTGTTCCAGGCGTCGGCGACGTCCCGGTACACCTGGGGCAGGTCGTCGACGGTGACGGCGTAGTGCGACTCGCCCTTGAGGTCCACGACGGTCGAGGGGGTCGCCTCGGCCAGCGGGTTCGGGAAGGGCCGGGTGGTGAGGCCGACCAGGTCGATGTAGTGCTGGAGGGCGGTGGAGGAGGGCGGGAAGCGCATCGCGCCCAGCTCGCAGTTCAGCTCCTCGTCGCAGCCCTCGAAGCCGACGGTGCGCAGCCGGCCGCCGAGCTGGTCGGCCTCGTAGACGACGGGCTTGAGGCCCATCTTCATCAGCTCGTAGGCGGCGACGACACCGGACAGGCCGCCGCCGATGACGGCGACCTCGGTGCCGTGCTCGGTCGCCGGGATCTGGCCGATGCCCGCCGGGTGGGCGAGGTAGTCGTCGTAGGCGTAGGGGAAGTCCGGGCCGAACATGGTGATCGGCGGCTGCTGCCCGTCGGTGTGCTCGACGGCGTTGGGCACCGTGGACGTCATGGGGTACGGACTCCTTGCGCGGAAGAACTGAGAGAAGAGAAGGGCCGGTCGAGGGAGCGTCGGGTCAGCTCAGGGAGCCGTACAGGTCCGGACGGCGGTCCTTCAGGTAGGGGTTGGCCTCGCGGGAGGCGGCCAGGAAGGCCGGGTCGGCGTCGGCGAACACCAGCTGCTCGGCGCGGCCGGCGCGGGTCCGCGGGACACCGTCGGGTCCGGCGAGGACGGAGAGGCCGACGAACTCGAACTCCCCTTCCTGCCCGACCCGGTTGACGTACGCGACGTAGAGCTGGTTCTCGAAGGCGCGCACCGGGATCATCGACTCGGCGACGAACTGGTACGGGTGCATCTGCGCGGTCGGGACCAGCAGCAGGTCGGTGCCGGCGAGGGCGTGGGCCCGGACGTTCTCCGGGAACTCGACGTCGTAGCAGATCAGCAGGCCGACGGTGAGGCCGTTCAGCTCGGCCTGGACGACCTGGTGCCCGCCCGGGGTGAAGTGGTCGCGCTCGAAGCAGCCGAAGAGGTGGGTCTTGCGGTAGTTCGCGAGCCGGGTGCCGTCGGCGGAGATCAGCTGCGCGGAGTTGTAGACCGTGTCGCCGTCGCGCTCGGGGTAGCCGTAGGCGATCGCGAGGCCGCGGCGGACGGCGATCTCCGCGACCGCGGCGGCCGAGGCGCCGTCGGCGGGCTCGGCGAGGCGGCCGATCCCGTCGCCGATCGCGTAGCCGGTGAGGAACATCTCGGGTGCGGTCAGCAGCGCGGCGCCCGCGGCGGCGGCCCGGCCCGCGGCCTCGTCCAGAACCTGGAGGTTCTCGGCGACGGAGCCGGGGTGGCCGGAGCTCTGGAGCAGGGCGGTGCGCATGCGTCTACCTCACCGGTCACGGAGGGGGTTCGGGGTCAGATAGACGGTACGGTCGGCGCGCTCGGCCGGACAAGGAGCAGCCGTTGCGCGCCGGTGCGCGGTTCGTTGCGTACGAGGGGGGCGGGGCGGCGATTCGTTGCGCGCCCGCGCCGGGAGGCGGCCGGGGGGCGCTGTGCGGGCGCCCCCGTGCGCTTCGGGGCCGGCGTTACTTGCCGGTGCCGACCGGGTCGACGGTGATGCCGGAGCCGCCGTTCTCGGTGACCGGGACGTTGACGCGGGCGTTCAGGGTCGTGGAGTGGGTCTCGTTCGGCGGGGTGACGACGAGCTGGGTGAAGGTCACACCCGAGCCGCCGGAGTTGTTCGGCGGGTAGTGCAGGGTGAAGCGGGTCTCGGCGCCCGGCTGGAGGGTGACGGTGGGGGCGGCGAGCTTGCTGCGGGTGGCGCTGTCCGTGCCGTCCTTGCTCTTCAGGTCCACGCCCGGGAAGCCGTGCAGGGTGCAGTTGGCCGAGCCGGTGTTCTTCATGTTGACGATCAGCTGGCCCTCACCCATGCCGCCCGAGGTGCTGAAGGCCAGGTGGGCGGTGGTGCAGGCGGCGCCGGAGGCACGGCCGGAACCGGTGGGGCCGTGGGTGCCGCCCGACTGGCCGCCGTTCTGGCCGGTGGAGCCGCTGGAGCCGGTGGTGCCGGATCCCGAGGAGGCGGTGGCGCCCGTCGAACCGCCGCTGCCGCCCGATGCCTGGGCGCCCGAGGTGTCCGAGGCGGCGCCGCTCGGCGCGGAGGAGTCGCTGCCGCCGGAGTTGCTGTCGCTGCTCCCGCAGGCGGTGAGCGACAGGCCCGCGGCGACGGCGACGGCGAGCAGCGAGATCTTCTGGACGCGCATGTTTCCCCTTAAGAGGTCCGGCTGACGTGCTGTTCCCTGAGACAACCCGGGTGGATCAAGGGTTCCGGCCGACACGGGTCCCCTACATGGCTGTTACAAACACTAGATCTCGCGCAGCCGGTCGACGATCTCCCGCAGGAGCCCGGGGTCGGCGGTGGGGCCGCCGGCCGGGTCGCGGCGGGGCGCGGCGATGCGGACGAGGCCCGCCTCGGCCAGGTCGCCGAGCAGCACCCGCACCACGGTCAGGGGCAGGTCGGCGTCCGCGGCCAGCTCGGCGACCGGGCGGGGGCCGCGTCGTACCAGGTCCAGCAGGGCGGCGCGCGCGTGGTCGACGCCGGCGCCCGCGGCGTCCGCCGCCTCCAGGGCGGTGACTTGGGACATCAGGTCGACGGCATGCCGGTCCGAGGGCCGGGTGCGGCCCCGGGTCACGGTGTAGGGGCGCACCATCGACCCGGTCTCGTCCTCGTACCAGTGCTCGTCGCTCACGGCGGGATCATGGGGTGGCACGGGCCGCCGCGTCCAGATGACTGCCGAGACGGCGGACCAACAGGGCCATCTCGTGGGCGAGTTGGCCGACGTCGGTGTTGGCCTCGCTGAGTACGGCGAGGCGGCTGCCGTGCCCTGCCGGGGTGATGAACAGGTAGGCCTCGTCCAGCATCACCATGGTCTGGCGCACCCTGCCCGCGGCGAACCGCTGCCCCGCGGAACGGGCGAGGCCGTGGAAGCCGGAGCAGACGGCGGCCAGGTGCTCGATGTCCTGCCGGGGCATGCCCTCGGAGCTGCTCAGCGCGAGGCCGTCGGCGGTGAGCAGCACGGCCTGGCGGACGTGGTCGGTGCGCGCCACGAGGTCGTCCAGCAGCCAGCCGAGGTCCGTGCCGGGTGTTCCGGCGGGCGCGGCGGGCGCGGCGGGCGCGGCGGGCGCGGCGGGCGCGGCGGGCGCGGCGGGCGCGGCGGGCGCGGCGGGCGCGGCGGGCGCGGCGGGCTGGTCACGGGTCTGGTCGTCACCGTGCATCGTCGGTGTCCGTCCCTTCGTCGACGTGGTTGTTCACGGTGTCGCCATCACTGGCCCCGGCCTGCGCGGGCCGCGCGGGCATCCCCTTGCGCCCCTGATCGAGCCCACGCTGGAACGCCCCGAAGATCGCCCTCATCTCCTCGGCATCCACCTCCCGCCGCCCGCCCCGCGCCTGCGGCTCCTCCCGCAACTGCCGCGCGAGCGAGGCTTGCCGGACACGGGTGGGGAGAGCGGGGGCGGCAGGCTCGGACGGCTTCTGCCACCCGGCACCGGCCGGGGACGCACCGGAACTCCCGGCCGGCGCGGACCCGGCCCCCGCCGCATCCCGGCCGGCACCGGACTCGTGCGTTCCCGGACGCCCGGACGGCGTCGGCCGCCCGGCCCCGCCCCCGTCCGTACCGGGCAGCACGGGCGACGGCGGCCCGGACTCCGCAGGATCGTTCCTGCGCCGTGACGGCAACGGCCGTACCCCGCCATGCCCGGCACCGGTCAGCGCGGCGGTCGGCTCGGGTGCCGTCGGTGGGGCCGGCTCCCCGGTCTCCGCCAGGATCGACTCCGGGAGGAGGACCACCGCGGTCGTACCCCCGTACGGGGAGTCCCGGAGGCTGACGTCGATGCCGTGGCGGGCGGCGAGGCGGCCGACGACGTAGAGGCCGAGGCGGTCGTGGCGGGTGGGGTCGAAGGCGTCGGGGTCGGTGAGGGTGCGCTCGGCGTGGGCGCGGGCCTCGGCGTCGAGGCCGAGGCCACGGTCGTCGATCTCCAGCACGAAACCGCCGCCGACCCGCCCGGTGCGCAGCGTCACCTGGGTGTGCGGCGGCGAGAACACCGTGGCGTTCTCCAGGAGTTCGGCGCAGAGATGGACGACGTCGGCGACCGCGTCCGCCGCGATCCCGGTGTCCGGCATCGGCGGCACCACCACCCGCGCGTAGTCCTCGATCTCGCCGACCGCCGAGGAGACCACCCGCGCGATGGGCACGGGCCGGCGCCAACGGCGGCCGGGCGCCGAGCCGGAGAGGATGATCAGGCTCTCCGCGTGCCGCCGCATCCGGGTGGTGAGATGGTCGATGCGGAACAGCTCGCGCAGGATGTCGGGGTCCTCGGTGCGCCGCTCCAGCGTGTCCACCAGCTTCAACTGCCGGTGCACCAGCGCCTGGTTGCGGCGCGCGATGTTGAGCAGCACCGCGAACAGGCCCCGGCGCAGGGTCGCCTGCCGCACCGCGGCCTCGACGGCGGCGAGCCGCGCGGCGTTGAAGGACCGGCCGACCTGCCCGATCTCGTCGTCGCGGTCCCCGGCGGCGGCGAGCGGCGGCGCCTCGGCCACCGCGTCCACCTCCTCACCGGCGCTCAACCTGCGCATCACATCGGGAAGCTGCCGCCCGGCGAGCACATCCGCCGCGTCCCGCAGCGCCTCCAGGCGGCGCGAGATCCGCCGCGCGCCGCGCATCGCGAACCACAGCGACAGCCCCGCGACGGCCAGCCCGGCGGCACCGGCGATCGCGGCCTTGGTCAGCTCCCGGTAGGCGAACGCCCGCCCGCGCGCGGCGGAGTTGTCACCGGCCTCGGTGCACAGATCGCGGTACTGCTCGACGATCCGGTCGGCGGTCGAGCGCCAGCCGTCCGCCGCGACCGCCCGGGACGCCCCGCCCGCCCCGGCCCGCAGCAGCGCGTCCTCGCCCTGGACCAGCGAGCGGTACAGCGCGCCGTCCTGGAACTTCTCGAACAGGGCCCGGGAGTCGGCGGGCAGGTCGGGCACATAGGTCTGCTGGAAGACGCGCCGGTCCTCGATGGTCTGGGTGAGCGCGCCGTACTGGCCCGGGGTCAGCGCGGTGCCCGCCGCCCCCGCCCCGACGACCAGCGCGTCCTCGCGGGAGACGAACTCGCGCACCCGCACCAGCTCGAAGACGGTCCCGGTCTCCCGGGCGAGCTGCCCGGCCTGGAGCGCGGTCAGCGTGGACTGCACATCGAAGGTGGGCTCGATCAGCGCGCTGTACTGCTCGACCGCCCGGTCCCAGCCGATCCTCCGGGTGAGCACCCGCTGCCGCAGCCCGTCCAGCCGGTCGGTGGCCGTGACCATCGCGTCCAGCGACTGCCGCTGGCGCGCCGTGAGCCGGCTCCGGTCGCCGCCGCGGATCGCCTGCCGCATGGCCTCGACCGCCTGGTCGGTGCGGCGCTGCTGGCCGAGCAGCCGGCCCGCCCCCGCGGCGTCCCGGCCGCCCGCGCCCAGATAGGCGGCGGACATCCGGCGCTCGATCTGGATCTGCCCGACGGCGGTGTCCACGGGGGTCCCGAAGTCGTCGTACACCCCCTGGACCCGGATCAGCGCGCGCAGCTCCGCGGTGACGGACACCATGGCGAAGCCCCACAGGGCCGTCAGGGCGACCGCCGGGGCGAGCGCGAGCGCCACGATCCGGGTGCGGACGGTGGTGGGACGGCCGAGGGGCCAGCGCATGGAAGACCTACCGGTATTACCAGTCAGTAGAGAGCCCGCACAACCTACGGGACGGTCACCGCGAACCGCAACGGCGACCGCCGGTAACCCCAGGTCAGCTCACAGGGAACGCAAAGGAGGCGAGGACCGCCGCATGGTCGGAGGGCCATTCGTTTCCGGCCACGTCCGGCCAGGGGCGGGGGTCCCCGGTGACCAGGGTGCGCGCGCCCCGGACGGTCAGGCCCCGGTGCAGCACGTAGTCGATCCGGTCCTGCGGCTCGGCCCGGCCGCTGCCGTCCTCGTGCACCGGGTGGATCGGCGACCAGGTGTGCCCGGGGGCCGCGACGGGGTCGGGGTGGGCCTGGCGGTAGGCGTCGGCGAGCCCCGCCTCCTCGGCGGCCTTCGTCACCGGCCAGGCCACCTCGGGCCGATCCAGGTGCGAGGGGCAGTTGAAGTCGCCGGTCAGGACGACCGGGACGCCCTCCTCGGACGCCTGCTCGATCCGCTCCAGCGCCTCGCGCAGCTGGGTGAGCCGGACCTCCTCGTGGGCGATCAGCCCGGCCGCCGGCAGCCCGTCGAAGGCGGACTCGTAGGGCCCGTACGGCGTGTAGTGCAGATGCGCGGTCCATACGTCGACCGCGCGGCCGGGGGCGATCCGGACGCGGACGCCCGTGGCGCCGTAGAAGCCGACGTCCGGGTCGCCGAAGCGGGCGGTGATCGGGTGGCGGCTGATGACGCCGAGGTTCTCGCCGGCCCGGTGGTGGTGCCAGCCGAGGGCCTCGGCCAGCTCCTGGGCGGCGGTGCCCGCGGTCTCCTGGAGCCCGACGACATCGGCGCCGCTGTCCAGGATCACCTTGACCTGCTTGGCCCGGTGGTCGTCGACCTTCGCGCCGCCGAGCCAGAGGTTCCAGCTCAGGACGGTCAGCGCGGGCGCGGCCATGGCCCTCAGCTCCTCGACGGTGACGTCCGCCAGGCTGCCCCGCACGGTGCGGCCGGGCGCGGCGGCGATCGGGGCGAGGGAGGGTACGGCGAGCACCGCGCACCCGGCGGCCTCGGCGGAGGCCACGCCGGTCGGGGTGTCCTCGACGGCCACGCAGGCGCCCGGCTCGACGCCGAGGGCGCGGCAGGCGGCGAGGTAGGGCTCGGGGTCGGGCTTGGTGCGGACGGTGTCGTCGGCCGTGACGGAGAGCGCGAACCGGTGGCTGCCGAGGGCCTCGATGACGAGGTCGGCGACCGCGCGCGGGGACGCGGTGACCAGCGCGGTCGGCACGCCCTCGGCGGCGAGCGCGTCGAGCAGGGCGAGGGCGCCGGGGCGGGGCACGATCCCGGTGCGGACCCGGTCGGCGAACTCGCGGTGGAGCCCGGCGGCGAGGTCGTGGGCGGCCCGCCCGGTGGCGCGGGCGAGCCAGTGGGCGGTGTGCTCCACCGGGCGGCCGAGGACGTCCGGCTGGTCGGCCTCGGTCAGCGGCCGTCCGGCGACCGCCTCGACCGCCTCCCACCACAGGTGCTCGGTGTCCACGAGCGTGCCGTCCATGTCGAACAGGACGGCCTGGAGCGGGAGTCGGGGGTTGTGGGGGGTGGTCACGTGGGTGTCTGTCCTCAGTTCTCGGTGCGGGCGGCCACGAGCACGGGGCGCTCCGGCAGCGACGCGGTGACGGCGGCTGTGGCGCCCAGGCCCGCGGCCTCGTGCGCGGGCAGGTCGGCCTTGGCCTCGGTGCCGTCGGCGAGCCGTACGGTGAGCCGGACGACGGCGCCGAGGAAGGCGGTGGCGACGACCCGGGCGCCGCCCTGCTCGTCGGCCCGTACCCGCAGGTTCTCGGGCCGTACCAGCACGTCCACCGTGCCGTCCGCGGCCTCGCCGTCGGCGGGCAGCCGCTGTCCGAGCACCTCGACGGTGCCGTCCTTCAGCTCGCCGGGGATCCGGCTCATGGTGCCGACGAACTCGGCGACGAAGGCGGTGGCGGGGCGGCCGTACAACTCGGCGGGTTCGGCGCACTGTTCGAGCCGTCCGGAGCGCATCACGGCGACCCGGTCGGCGACGGACAGGGCCTCCTCCTGGTCATGGGTGACGAACAGGGTGGTGATGCCGAGTTCCTGCTGGAGCCGGCGGATCTCCTCGCGCAGGCTCAGCCGGACCTTGGCGTCCAGCGCGGACAGCGGCTCGTCGAGCAGCAGGACGCGGGGGCGCAGGGCGAGGGCGCGGGCGAGCGCGATGCGCTGCTGCTGGCCGCCGGAGAGCTGGTGGGGGAAGCGCTCCCCCTTGTCGCCGAGGCCGACCAGCTCCAGCAACTCGGCCGCCCTGGAGCGCCGTTCGGCCGCGCGCACGCCCCGCATGCGCAGCCCGAAGGCCACGTTGTCGACGGCGTTCAGATGCGGGAAGAGGCTGTACGACTGGAAGACCATCCCGGCGTCGCGGCGGTGGGCCGGCACCTGGGTGATGTCCCGGCCATCGACCAGTACCGCGCCGGAGTCGGGGTGTTCGAACCCGGCGAGCATGCGCAGGGCGGTGGTCTTGCCGCAGCCGGAGGGGCCGAGCAGGGCCAGGAACTCGCCGGGGCGGACGGTGAGGTCGAGTCCGTCGAGGGCGACGGTGGCACCGAACTCGCGGCGCAGAGAGCGGAATTCGACGGTCGCGGCCTGCTCGGTGGCGGGCTTCTCACGTGTGGTGGCGGTCATGGTGTGTGGTCATCCCCGGGAAGGAGCGGTTCGGTTGCGTCCGCCGCCGACGCCGGCGAGCGCGAGGAGCAGGGCCCAGGTGACGAGCAGGCTGAGCACGGACACGGCGACGGACATCTGGGCCTGGTCGCTGCCGACGTTGTAGATCCATACGGCGAAGGGCTGGTAGCCGAGCAGCTGGGCGACGGTGAACTCGCCGAGGACCAGTGCCAGGGTGAGGAAGGCCGCGTTCAGCAGTGCCCCGCGCAGGTTGGGCAGTACGGCCCGGACCAGCGCCTGCGGCCAGGAGGCGCCGCAGCTGCGGGCGGCCTCCACCAGGGTGCGCACGTCGATGGCGCGCAGGCCCGCGTCCAGCGCCCGGTACACGAAGGGCAGCGCCATCACGACGTAGGCGAGGACGAGTACGACGGGGAAGCCGGGGTTCTGGATCGCCACGAAGGTCTGGAACAGCGGGGTCCTGGACAGATGGTCCGGTCCCCATTTGAGCACGGTGACGATGCCCGCGACGAACGCGATCGGCGGCACCACCAGCGGCAGCGAGCAGACCACCTCCACCACCGGGCGCAGCCGGGGCGCGCCGAGCCTGAGGGCGACCACGGCGGGCACCATCAGCAGCAGCACGACGACGATGGTGGCCACGGCCAGCTCCAGCGACAGCAGCAGGCTGGAGACGAAGCCGCCGGTGGAGAGGATCCTGGTGTAGGCGTCGAAGCTGATGCCGTCGGGGTCGTCCACCGTGAAGACCACGGAGGCGGCGAGCGGGACCAGGAAGTACAGGGCGGCGAGGCCGAGGACGGCCCACCGCCAGGGGGTCAGGCGTCGAGCCATCGGGCGCTCCGGCGTTGCAGGGGCAGGTACACGGCCATCACCACGCCGGCCACCAGGACCATGTCGAGGCTGAGGGCGAGGGCGACGTTCTCCTGCCCGACCAGGACGTTGCCGGACAGGGCGTCGGCGATCTGGAGGGTGACCAGCGGGACCGCGCTGCCGACCATCGCGGCGGCGGTGGCGTAGGCGGCGAAGGCGCTGCCGAACAGCAGCACGAATCCGCCGAGCAGGGAGGGCGCGAGCACGGGCAGGGCCACGTGCCGCCAGTACTGCACGCCGGTGGCGCCGTTGTTCAGCGCGGCCTCCCGCCACTGGGCGCGCAGGCCGTCGAGGGCGGGGGTGATGGTGAGGACCATCAGCGGGATGAGGAAGTACAGGTAGACGAGGACCAGGCCCCAGAAGCTGTACAGGTCCCAGCCGCTGTCCTTGAGGCCGAGGTGCAGGGTGAGCACGCCCGCGTTGCCGAGGGTGGCCACGAAGGCGAAGGCCAGCGGGACGCCGCCGAAGTTGGCGAGCACCCCGGAGGCGGTCAGCACGGCCTCGCGCAGGGCGCGGGAGCGGGAGCCGGCGACGGCCTGGGCGAGCGGCAGTCCGAACAGGGCGCCGAGCACCGCGGAGATCGCGGACAGCTTGACGCTGCCGAGCAGGGCGGTGAGGTACGCCCCGTGCAGCGAGGCCGTCATGTTGGCGCCGGTGTAGGAGGTGGCGCCGGTGGTGGCGTCCTTCGCGGTGAAGGCGCCGTCGAGGATCGCGAGGGCGGGCAGGCCGAAGGCGACGGCGGTGAAGACCAGCAGCGGGAGCACGGCCAGCCAGCCCGGGGCGCGGCGCCGTCGCTTCGCCGAAGCGACGGGCGCCACGTCCGTGCGCGTCAGAGCGGTGGTCATCCGGAGACGGCCTTACCCCAGCTCTGCGCGATGACCGTCTTGGCCTTGCTCTGCTCGGCCTCGGTCGGGAAGGACGCCGATCCGGTGACCTTGGGCAGCTTGGCGGCGGCCGTCTTGTCGAGGGTGCCGGCCGATTCCATGGAGGTCATCAGGGCCGGGCGGGCGTAGCCCTTGAGCCACAGGTTCTGGCCCTCGGTGCTGTACAGGAACTCCTGCCACAGGCGGGCGGCCGCGGGGTGCGGGGCGTCCTTGGTGACGGCCTGGGAGTAGTACTGGGCGTACTGGCCGTCACTCGGTACGACGACCTTCCAGTCGAGGCCCTTGGACCTGAACTCGTCGGCGTAACCGGCGTTCAGGTAGTCCCAGTCGATGGAGATCGGGGTCTCGCCCTTCTCCACGGTGGCCGGGGTGGACTCGACCGGCGTGTAGTTGCCGTTCTTCTTCAGCTTGGCGAAGAAGTCCAGGCCGGGCTGGATGCTGTCGAAGGAGCCGCCGTTCGCGAGCGCCGCCGCGTAGACGCCGCCGAAGGCCGAACCGGACTTGGTGGGGTTGCCGTTGAGCGCGACCTGGCCCTTGTACTGGGGCTTGAGCAGGTCCTTGAAGGTGGTCGGGCACTCCTTGACGCGCCCCGCGTCGCAGCCGATGGAGATGTAGCCGCCGTAGTCGTTGTACCAGCGCGCCTGCGGGTCCTTCTGGCCGGCCGGGATGTCGCCGAAGGACGACACCTTGTAGGGGGCGAGCAGGCCCTGCTGGGCGGCGCTGAGCGCGAAGGAGCTGCCGAGGTCGAGGACGTCGGGGGCGCGGTCCTGGCCCTTGCGGGAGGTGACGGCGTTGATCTCGTCCTGGCTGGAGCCGTCGGGGCTCTCGTCCTGGATCTTGATGCCGTACTTCTTCTGGAAGGCGTCGATGATCGCGCCGTAGTTCGCCCAGTCGCGGGGCACCGCGATGATGTGCAGCGAGCCCTCCTTCTTGGCCGCCTCGACGAGGGCGTCCATGCCGCCGAAGTCGGCCGCGGAGGTGGCGGTGGCGGCGCTCTTGCCGTCCTTGGTGGTGGTCGACGCGTTGTCGGGGGCGGCGCCGCAGGCGCTCAGCGCGAGCGCGGCGACGACGGCGAGGGAGCCGCCGAGCACGGCGTTTCTCGGCAGGGACAACTTCACGGTCTCTCCAGGGGAAGCACGGGAGTGAGGTGCTACGAGGGTTTGTAGACCCGCTCGACAAACTTGTCTGAACAAGTCGGCCTCAGTACGCCCGTCCTCGGTGACCGGTCCGTAAACACGGAGGGAACATCAGCAGCTGTTTCCCTGCACAGTTGCGGCCCGCCCGGCACACCGTGCAACGTCGATTAGGCTGGTCACGCTGTGCACAGCCGCCTACGCAGAGGGGAAGCATGACGGCGCGACACGAGGAGATCGCCGACGAGCTGCGCCGCGCGATCGACCGCGAGCAGTACACGGTCGGCAGCCGGCTGCCCTCGGAGTCGGAGCTGGCCGCCCACTACGGCGTCTCGCGCGGCACGGTCCGCCAGGCCGTCGCCGCGCTCACCGCGGAGGGGCTGATCGGCTCCCGCCAGGGCGCCCGCCGCGTGGTCCTCGCGAGCCGCCGCAGCCAGAGCTTCGAGGAACTGCGCAGCTTCGCCCAGTGGGCCCGCGCGATGGGCCGCGAGGCGACCGGCCGGGTGGTCGAGCAGTCCTACCGCCCGGCCACCCACGAGGACGCCGTCCGCCTCCAGCTCCCGCTGCGCACCCCGGTGCTGCACGTCCTGCGGCTGCGCGGCCTGGACGGCGACCCGGTCCTGCTGGAACGCACGGTCTACGCCGACTGGATCTCCCCCGCCGTCGAGTCCATCGAGCCCGGCTGCCCCTCCGTCACCCAGCGCCTGTACGACGACACCGGACTGGTCTTCGCCTACGGCGAGCACATCATCGACGCGGTCGCCAGCGGCGCGCGCGACGCCGAACTGCTCCATGTCCGCCGCACGAGCCCGCTGCTGCGGGTGCGGCGCGTGACGACGACGCGGGAGGGGCGGCCGGTGGAGTGGTCGGACGACCGCTACCGCCCGGACGCGGTGACGTTCCGCGTGCACAACTCGATCGGGAACAACGCGCTGTCGCGGAAGGCGGCGGATTAGAGCGCCCCGAGGAAGCGCGGGAACCGCGCGAGGAGCCACGACGGAGCCGCGGCCGGGGACACGACGACCGGAGCCGGGTGCTATCCCGGCGCCCCCGAGGAGAACCTCCGCAACAGGGGCGACAGCACCAGCACGGACTTCGTCCGCTCCACGAACGGCTCCCCCGCGATCCGCTCCAGGACCCGTTCGAAGTGCCGCATGTCGGAGGCGAAGACCTGCGCGATCGCGTCCGCCTCCCCGGTGACCGTCGACGCCGCCACGACCTCCTGGTACCGCTCCAGGCCCCGCAGGATCGTCTCCGGCGAGGTGTTCCGCCGGCAGTAGATCTCGATGTAGCCCTCGGTCTCCCAGCCGAGCGCCGCGGGATCCACCCGCACGGTGAATCCGGTGATCGCGCCGGTGGCCCGCAACCGGTCCACCCGCCGTTTCACCGCGGGCGCGGACAGTCCGACCAGTTGCCCGATGTCCGCGTAGGAGCGGCGGGCGTCCTCGGCGAGGGCGTGCACGATGCGTTCGTCGAGATCGTTCAGCACAGCAGGTGGTTCACTTACTTCTTTGCGAGTACTTCTTCAGCGAGACGGGACCGGCGAAAGCCGTACAGGAAGTAGAACACGATCCCGACCGCCAGCCAGACACCGAACACCGTCCAGGTCACGGCGGACAGGCTTCCCATGAGCCACACGCAGAAGAAGAAGCCGAGCGCGGGCAGCAGCGGCGACAGCGGCACCCGGAAGGTGCGCCGCATCCCGGGCCGTGTCCGCCGCAGCACCACGACCGCCACATTGACGAGCGCGAAGGCGAACAGCGTGCCGATGCTGGTGGCGTCGGCCAGCTGTCCCAAGGGCACCGCCGCCGCGAGGACGCCGCAGAACAGGGACACGATGACGGTGTTGGCCCGCGGGGTGCCGCTCCCCGGATGCACCCGCTCGAAGATCCTCGGCATCAGGCCGTCGCGGGACATGGCGAACAGGATGCGCGTCTGGCCGTAGAGCACGGTCAGCACCACGCTGGCGATGGCGATGACCGCGCAGAAGGCCAGCAGGGTCGCCCAGAAGCGCTGTCCGGTGACGTCCCGCATGATCTGGGCCAGCGCCGCCTCGGAGCCGCCGAAGGTCCGCCACGGCCTCGCGCCGACCGCGACGGCGGCGACCAGCACGTACAGGGCCGTCACGATGACCAGCGACAGCATGATCGCGCGGGGCAGGTCGCGCGGCGCGTCCTTCGCCTCCTCGCCCGCGGTGGAGGCCGCGTCGAAGCCGATGTACGAGAAGAACAGGGTGCCCCCGGCCGCGCTGACCCCGGCCATGCCGAGCGGCATGAAGGGCCGGTAGTTCCCGGCCCGGACGCCCATGAGGCCGACGGCGCAGAACAGGATCAGCGCGGCGATCTTCACGCACACCATCACGGTGTTGACCCGCGCGGACTCCTTGGCGCCGCCGAGCAGGAACACCATGGCGAGCAGGACGACGATCAGGGCGGGCAGGTTGAAGACGCCGCCGTGGCCCGGCGGGGCGGACAGCGCGGCCGGGAAGGCGAAGCCGACGGTGCCGTCCAGCAGCTCGTTCAGGTACTGGCCCCAGCCGACCGCCACGGCGGCGACCGAGACGCCGTACTCCAGGAGCAGGCACCAGCCGCAGACCCAGGCGATCAGCTCGCCCATCGTGGCGTAGGCGTACGAGTAGGAGGAGCCGGCGACCGGGATGGTGCCGGCGAGTTCGGCGTAGGACAGGGCCGAGAACAGTGCGGTGAAGCCGGCGAGCACGAAGGACAGGATGACGGCGGGACCCGCCTTGGGGACGGCCTCGCCGAGGACCACGAAGATGCCGGTGCCGAGCGTGGCCCCGATGCTGATCATGGTCAGCTGCCACAGCCCGAGGGAGCGCCGCAGCGTTCCGCCCTCACCCCGGCCGCCCTCGGCGACCAGGAGTTCCACGGGCTTGCGGCGCATCAGGCGCGCCCCGAGGCCCGCGGACGGCTGCCGACGCGTGATCATCGCGTCCACGGTACGTCACCCGGCGCGACACCGCGCTCCGGTCGCCGGACGCCGTCGGCCCCCGACGGGCGCGGCGGGGGCCGACGGGCGCGGGATCAGCTCCAGCTGGCGTGCAGCGGCTTGCCCTCGGCGTAACCGGCGGCGCTCTGGACGCCGACGATGGCCCGCTCGGCGAACTCCTCCAGCGAGTCGGCACCGGCGTAGGTGCAGGAGGAGCGGACGCCCGCGATGATCGAGTCGATCAGGTCCTCGACGCCCGGCCGGGCCTGGTCGAGGAACATCCGGGAGGTGGAGATGCCCTCCTCGAACAGCGCCTTGCGGGCGCGGTCGTACGACGACTCCTCCGAGGTGCGGTTGCGCACCGCGCGCGCGGACGCCATGCCGAACGACTCCTTGTAGGGGCGGCCGTTCGCGTCGTGCTGGAGGTCGCCCGGGGACTCGTACGTACCGGCGAACCAGGAGCCCACCATCACGTTCGAGGCACCGGCGGCGAGCGCCATGGCCACGTCGCGCGGGTGGCGGACACCGCCGTCGGCCCACACGTGCTTGCCGTACTTCTTCGCCTCGGCGGCGCATTCGAGGACCGCGGAGAACTGCGGGCGGCCCACGCCGGTCATCATCCGGGTGGTGCACATGGCGCCGGGTCCGACACCGACCTTGATGATGTCCGCGCCCGCGTCGATCAGGTCCTTGACGCCCTCGGCGGAGACGATGTTGCCCGCGACGATCGGCACCTGCGGGTCGAGGGCCCGCACCACCTTGATCGCGTCGATCATCGACTCCTGGTGGCCGTGCGCGGTGTCGATGACGAGCGTGTCCACGCCCGCGTCGAGCAGCTCCTTGGCCTTGCCCGCCACATCGCCGTTGATGCCGACGGCGGCGGCGACGCGCAGCCTGCCGTTCGCGTCCACGGCCGGGGTGTACAGGGTGGCCCGCAGGGCGCCCTTGCGGGTGAGGATGCCGGCCAGGCGGCCGTCCTTGTCGACGGCCGGGGCGTAGCGGCGGTTGTGGACGTCGAGGGTGTTGAAGGCCTCGCGCGGGTCGATGTCCGCGTCCAGCAGGAGCAGGTCCTTGGACATGACCGCTTCGAGCTGGGTGAAGCGGTCGACGCCGGACAGGTCCGTGTCGGTGACGACGCCGATGGGCCGCCGCTCGCCGTCCACGACCACGCCCGCGTTGTGCGCCCGCTTGGGCAGCAGCGCGAGGGCGTCGGCGACGGTCTGGTGCGGGGCCAGCACGATGGGGGTGTCCAGCACCAGGTGGCGGCTCTTGACCCAGGAGACCACGTCGATGATCACATCGTTCGGGATGTCCTGCGGGATGACCACGAGGCCGCCCCGGCGGGCCACGGTCTCGGCCATGCGGCGGCCGGCGATGGCGGTCATGTTGGCGACGACGAGCGGGATGGTCGTTCCCGTGCCGTCCGGCGAACTGAGGTCCACGCCCTGCCGGGAGCCCACCGCGGAGCGGCTCGGCACCATGAACACGTCGTCGTACGTCAGGTCGTACGTGGGCCGGATGTCATTGAGGAAACGCACGTGCCGCACATCCCAGTCGTTCAGAGGTGACCCCCCGACGGGTGCGCCAGGGGGAAAAGAGCACGTACTTCATTCTCCCATGACCCGGGCCCACGCGTCCCCGGGCGGAACCTCCAGGGTGACCGGCCCGGTTTCGGAGGATCCGCCGAAGGCCCTCCCGGTCAGTGCAGCGCGGTGCGCGCCTGGTCCAGGAACGCCTCGCGGGCCCTGTCCAGCACGTCCGGGCGGGCGTCGCGCCGCACCTGCTCCAGGAGCGCCGTGGCGGCGGCCGCCACCTCGCCGGGTCCCTCCAGGACCACCAGGTCATGGGCGCGCTGGAGGTCGGTGCGGTCCCCGGGCCGCCCCTCGCCGGTCCGGCGGGTCTCGGCGACGGCGCCCACCGCCTCCAGGAACCGGATGTACGTCTGCCGCCGCTGGTCGTGGACGCGCGCCGCCCGCTGCTCGGCGGTGCTCAGCCGCAGCGCCTCCAGGGCGGCCGCCGCCTGGCGCTCCCCCGCCTCCCGGGTGGAGCGCGCCGATATGACGCTGCCGCCGAGCGCGGCGCCGGCGCCGATGAGCGCGGCCAGCAGGGCGATGAGCCACTCGTTCATGGAGTGCATTCTGCATGGACACGGCATACCGCCGGGCCGATTCGGCCGTCCTCGGTACGATCACCTGGCCGGCCCGGCGCGTCCCGGCACCCCGTGCGGGGAGGAGCGCGCCGAGCAGACGGGAGAGTCAGGTGAAGGACGGCCGGGCGACGGGCGGCGAGCGCTCCGTCCTGTTCGCCGCGCGGTCGCAGAACGCCCTGCACCGGCTGCTCGACACGCTCCCCGTCTTCGCGGGCGACGACCGGGTGCACCGCTGCTTCACCCTCGTCCCGGGCTCCGCGTTCTCCCTGGACGCGCTCGCCGCCATCGACCGCGCGGGCGGCCGCACCCTTCCCTGGACCACGGCCGTCGAACGGACCTTCGACCTGATCCTCGCCGCGAGCCCCAAGGGCGATCTGCACGCCCTGCACGGCCCCCGTGTGCTGCTCCCGCACGGCGCCGGGTTCAACAAGTCGGTGCCGGGCGAGGGCACCGAGGACTCCGCCTCCGGTCTGGACCCCGCGCATCTGCTGCGGCCCGACGGCGCCCCGCTCGCCACCCGGTACCTGTTCTCCCACCCCAGCCAGATCGCCCGGCTGGCGCCGTCCAGCCCTGCGGTGGCGGCCCGTTCGACGGTCGTCGGCGACCCGCTGATGGAACGGTTCCTGGAGTCCCAGGACCGCCGCGACCGCTATCGCGCCGCCCTGCGCACCGGCGCCCGCACCCTCGTCGTGCTGCTCTCCACCTGGGGCCCGGAGTCCCTGATCGGCCGCCGCCCCGGCCTCCCCGCCGAACTGGCCGCGGCCTTCCCCCACGACGAGTACCAGCTCGCCCTGGTCCTGCATCCGAACGAGCGCGCCCGGCGCGGGGCGCTCGACCTCGCCGAGTACCTGGACCCCGCCCGCCAGGCCGGTCTGATCCTGCCCGCGGTCCACGAGGAGTGGGCGTCGGTCGCCATCGCGGCGGACCTCCTGATCACCGACCACGGCTCGGCGGCCCTCTACCCGGCCGCCCTCGACCGCCCCCTGCTCGGCGCCTACGACGGCGGCGGGGAACTCCTCCCCGGCAGCCCGATGTCCGCCCTCCTCACCGACGTCCCCCGCCTCTCCCCGCACCTCCCCGGCCCGGACGCGGCGTCCCGCCTGGCCACGGCGCTCCTCGCACACCGCCCGGGCAGCAGCCGCGCCCTCGCGGAGCCGGCCTTCGCCGAACAGGGCCAGGCTCTCGACCGGCTGCGGGAGACCCTGTACGACCTGCTGGACCTCACCCCGTCCGGCCGCCCCGTCCTCCCCCGGCTGCTCCCCGACCCGGCACCGGCACCGCTCACCCCCGCCGCCTTCGCGGTCCGCGTCGAGTACGACGGCCACGGGACCCCGCGGGTGCTGCGGCACCCGGCGCATCTCGTGCCGCCCGCCCCCGCGCACCACCTGTCCGCCGAGGTGGGCGCCGCGCACCGCCGGTTCACCCAGAGCGCGGCCCTGCTGCACCGCCATGCGGGCGACCGCCAGGGCGCCTGGACGGAACCGGCCGGCGAGTGGACACTGCGCACCCTGGCGGACCACCCCGGCGGCCGACGCACCGCCGCGATCGTCCTCTCCCCCACCCACTGCCTGCTGCGCCCCCGCTCCGGCCCGCTGCTGTCCGTGCGGCTGGGCCCGGGGGACGGCGGGCGGCGGCCCGCACCGGTCGACCCGGTGGCCGTCCTGTCGGCGGTCCATGCCGCGCTGCTCACCGGGCGGGCCGCCCCGGGCACCCGGCTGGTCTGCGCGGTGGGCCCCCACCGGGTGACGGCCCATCTGACCCGGGCCGACCCCGAGGAGTCCGCCCTACCGGTCTGAGGCCGGCTCGGCCAGACCGAGCCGCTGCCACAACTCCCGCGCCGCCACCCGGTGTTCCTCCGCCTCGGCCTCCTCACCCAGGCTCGCGGCGAGTTCCGCGAGGGCGTCCAGCACCCGGGCCTCGTCCCGCACGCCCCGCACGGCGCGTGTCTCCTCCAGCGCCGCCCGGTACCGCGCGCCCGCCTCCGCGCCACGGCCGAGCCGGGCGTACACCCCGCCGAGGGCGAATTCCGCGCGCCCGGTGAGCCGGGTGCGGCCACCGGCGGCGAGCTCGTCGCGGGCCCGTTCCAACAGGTCGGCCGCGCGCTCCAGTTCACCGAGGTGCGCGAGGGCCTCGCCGAGCCGGTACCGCTGGAGGGTGGCCCCGTAGGCGTTGCCGATCTCCTCGTGCACCGCCCCGGACGCCTCGAACTCCCGTGCGGCCTCCGCCCAGTTGCCGCGCGCCGAGCCGAGCATGCCGAGGAACTCGCGCGTGGAGGCGGCGAGTTTGCGCTCCCGCTCCGAGGTGCCGAAGGCGCTCTGGACCGTGGACCACGCCTGGTTCAGCTGCCGCTCCGCCTCCTCGAACTCCCCCTGCTCCCACAGCGGCCGGGCCAGCTGGCAGCGCATCCGGACCAGCAGCGGGAGATCACCGGCCTGCCGCGCGGCGGCCACGCCCCTGCGGAACGCGTCGATGTGGTCGCCGTAGTGCGGGTGGTTGAGGAAGTGCGTCCACAGGGGTTCGCAGAGGGCGGCCGCTTCCAGGAGGCCCCAGTCGCCGTCCCCGGCGGTGCCGACGGTGTGGGCGACGCGGACGCAGCCGAACAGGGTGTGCCGTTCGGCCTCCAGCCAGTGGTAGGCGCGGGCCGCCGCCTCGCCCCGGGCGTCGCCGGACTGTTCGAAGAGCACATCACGGGTGCCGGGCACCGGCGGTGCCTCGGCCGCCGTCTTCAGGCGCGGTCCGGCCGCGGCCAGGTCCGCGCGCTGGGCCTGGCGCAGATACCAGCGCACGAGCCGCCGTAGCGCCTCCTCGCGCTCGCCCTGGTCGCCGTGGGACTCCGCGCGGCGGCGGGCGTGGGCGCGCAGCAGCTCCGGGAGGCGCTCGCGGCCGTCGGCGCCCCGGCCGTCCAGCAGCCCGGCGGCCCGCAGTTCGGCGAGCGCGTCCTCGGTGGTGTCGAGGTCCCGGCCGAGCAGGACGTCGGCGGCGGCGAGGGTGAAGGAGGGGCCGGGGAAGTGGCCCAGCAGCCGGTAGAGGCGGGCCGCGTCGGGGCCGAGGCCCTCGTAGGCCGCGTCCCACACCTGTTCCACCACGGGGATGCCCCTCTCCCTCAGTTCGGTGCCGAGCCGGTCGAGGAGCCGGGCCAGCGGCGGTTCCTGGTGGCGGCGCAGCCAGTTCCCGGCGATGTGCAGCGCGGCCGGGAGCCCCGAGCACAGGTCGAGCAGCCGGCGCGTCTCCTCCGGTTCGACGGCGAGACGGGCGTCCTTGGTGACCCGCTCCAGCAGTTCCAGGGCGTCGGCGGGGTCGAGCGGCGCCAGCGGGAACTCGGTGGCCGCGCCGGCCTGGAGGTCGTACAGCGGCCCATGGCTGGTGACGATCACCAGGCTGTCGCCCGAGGCGGGCAGCAGGGGCTCCACCTCGGTGCCGTGGCGGGCGTTGTCGATGACGAGCAGGAGCCGCTTGCCGTGGGTGAGGGACCAGTACTGGCGGGCCCGCTCCCGGAACACCGGCGCGATCCACTCCGCGTCGAGCGCGCGCAGCAGCTCGCCGAGGACGTCGGCGACCTCCACGGCGCCGTCGCGGCGTACGTCGTCCAGGTCGACGTAGAGCACGCCGTCCGGGTGGTGCCGGTGCAGGGCGCGGGCGAGGCGGAAGGCCAGTTCGGTCTTGCCGGTGCCGGCGTGGCCGCGCAGCAGCAGGCACAGCGGGCGGGTGCCGCCGTCGGCGGGCCGCCGGTCCCTCACCAGTTCTCGGGCACGCGCCTGCTCCCGCTCACGGTCCACAAAGTGCGCCGGCTCCGCCGGAACCTGATACACCACGTCTGACTGGCCCCCGTCCCGCATCGCCCGGCATCACCACGAGCCTATCGGCAAAGGGGAGTTGACATGCCGTGGTGCGGGGGTGTCGGCGGGGCGGGTGTGGCCGGGGAAGGCGCGGCGGCCGGTGCGGGGGGGGCGTCGTCAGACCAGCGCGAGGGCCACCGTCAGCGGAGCGGGGCGTTCGCTCGCCTCGGTGAAGACCTCGCGGGCCACCCGCCACTCCTCGGGGCGGGCCTGTGCGTACGGTTCCCATCCCGTGACGACGAGCAGCAGCCCGCGTTCGCTCGCTTCGGAGGGCCAGACCGAGGGGTCGGAGAGGCTGTCGAGGAGCGCGTCCCAGTTCCGGCCGAACCAGTCGGGCAGGTGGAGGGCGCGGGCCACGGCGTCCATCAGGGCGGACTTGTCCGTGACGCCGGTGAGGTCCAGGGTGACGACCCGGCGGTCCGTGAGGTTGTCGGTCATCTCAGTACCGCCCGGAACGAGTTGTAGTGATCATCGGTGTAGTAGAACTCCCCGCCCTGCCCGGTGATGACACGCCGCGCCCCGCGATCGCGTGAGCCCGGTGTCTTCACGGTGTACTCGTGGTAGTAGCCGCGCTGGTGCTTGGGCAGATGCCGCTCGAAGTTACCGAAGACGATCCCGTCCCGCGCGTAGGGATAGGGGCCGCCCCGGTCGATGAGCGCCAGCGTCCGCCGCGCCTCGGCCGGCAACCGCGACGCGGGCACGGTCGCCATGCCCTTGGCCCAGCCGGGAGTGGCGACGGATCCGGCGGACGGACCCGCGGACGGACCGGTGGGCGTCCCCGTCGTGCCGTGCCCCGTCGTCTCCGTCGGGGAGCACCCGGCCAGCAGAACGGCGAGGACGACGAGCAGCCCGGCGAAGAGCCGGGACAAGGACCGGGACAGAGGCCGGCCGGGCGCCGGGGAACGGCGCCGTTCGCACGGCGGGGGGACGGAGCGGGACGACGACAGCATGCGGACGATGCTGCCATGGCGGTCACGGGTACGACGACCGGACGCCGGCAGGGAGCCGGACGACGGTACGACCGGGCCGCCCGACCGGAGGAGTTCCGCCGCCTCTGTCGCCGCCCGGGCCGCATCGCCCCGGCCACAGCACAGCCGTACCGTCGGCCCGGTCTCGGCGGACCGACGGCGTACGGCGTTGAGGACCGCCCCCCGGCCCCTTACTGCCCGTCGGGGTCCTGGCGGCTCAGCGCGGGCTTCGGGGTCGGGCCCGCCGTCATCAGGTAGTCCGCGGCCGAGGTGTCCGTGACCAGGCTGGTGACCAGCCCGGAGCGGAGCACCGCGTCGATCGCGGCCGCCTTGCGCTGGCCACCGGCGATCGCGACGACCTCCGGGATACGGCGCAGCTGGTCCGCCTTGACGGTGATGCACCGCTCCCCGAGGTCCCGCCCGATCCGGCGCCCCTCGGCGTCGAAGAGGTGCGCGGCCATCTCGGCGGCGACGCCGAGCGAGGCGTAGTGCGCCCGCTCCTCGTCGCTGAGCATGTCGTGCACCGTCGAGATACCCGGCTCCCAGGAACCGATGGAGACACAGGCGACCGTGACCTTGTCGAAGTACTCGAAGGCGCGGGCGATCCCGGTCTGGTTGCGCAGGGCCGCCGCGGTGGCCGCGTCCGGCAGCAGCATCGGCGCGTAGATCGGGTGGGCGTCGCCTCCCGACACCTGCGCGGCACGGCGCACGGCCTCGACCGAGCCGCGCTCGGAGGTACCGGCGTCGTACACACCCGTCAGCTGGACCACCGTGCACGGCGGCAGCCGGTCGAGCGCGGCCGCCATGTGGATGGTGGAGCGGCCCCAGGCCATCCCGAGCACGTCCCCCTCGTTGACCAGTTCGCCGAGCAGGTCCGCGGCGACCTCGCCGAGGTTCTCGGGATCGGGGGTCTCCTCGGCCTCGGCCGGGGACTCGACCACGACGGCGTGCCGCAGGCCGTAGCGGGCGCGGAGCGCGTCGGAGCGCTCGGCGTCCAGCTCGGCCGGTACGCGGATCTCGATGCGTACGAGATCCCGTTCGAGAGCGGTTTCCAGGACCCGGGCCACCTTGAAGCGGCTGACGCCGAACTCCTCCGCGATCTGGATCTTGGACTTGCCCTCGAGGTAGAAGCGGCGGGCCATGGCCGCCGCCTGGACCAGCTCAGCGGGTCCCATCCGCATGGCTGACCGGCCCGCCGACATACCCGACACGGCGATCTCCTCACTGCTGTTCACACTCTGGATTCGCCGTTCATCCTTGCAGATCCGGCGCGACTGATCCGCCCTGATGGGCGGCGTTCTCTCAACCGTTCACGTAGCCGTGGCTCAGTGGTCGCATGCCCAGGACGCCCTGGCGGTGGCCGTCTCCGCCTGGGCGCGCAGGGCACGCACCGCCTCCGCCGGGTCCTCCGCCCCGTAGACCGCCGAGCCGGCCACGAACACATCGGCGCCCGCCTCCGCGCACCGCTCGATCGTGGCCGCCGAGACGCCGCCGTCGACCTGGAGCCAGAGCTGGAGGTCGTGCTTGGCGATCAGCTCACGGGTGCGGCGGATCTTGGGCAGCATGATGTCGAGGAAGGCCTGGCCACCGAAGCCCGGCTCGACGGTCATGATCAGCAGCATGTCGAGTTCCGGCAGCAGATCCTCGTACGGCTCGATCGGCGTCGCGGGCTTGAGCGCCATGGAGGCGCGCGCGCCCTTGGCGCGGATCTCGCGGGCGAGGCGGACCGGGGCGGCGGCCGCCTCCACGTGGAAGGTGACCGACGAGGCGCCCGCCTCCACGTACTGAGGGGCCCAGCGGTCGGGGTCCTCGATCATCAGGTGGCAGTCCAGCGGGGTGTCCGTCGCACGGGCCAGGGACTCCACCACCGGCACGCCGAGCGTGAGGTTGGGGACGAAATGGTTGTCCATGACGTCGACGTGGAGGTAGTCGGCGCCCTGGACAGCCTTGGCCTCCTCCGCGAGGCGTGCGAAGTCGGCGGACAGGATGCTGGGGTTGATCTGCGCGGCCATGCCCCAAGACTGCCATGTCCGAGGCACTGATGTTCGCGCCTGTCCACAGGCGAGACCGCTCATCATACTGATCCGTCATTCGTCGGATGGTCAGCCCGCGCCTGTGGATAACCGACGGCGACGAAGCGCACGCGTGCGGTGAAATGGGGACCGCGCAGCCGCTCTTCGCGACCGTCAGCCGGCGGTCCTGCGGATCAGCGCGAGGTACATCGCGTCAGTGCCGTGCACATGCGGCCACAGCTGGATGTCCGGGCCGTCCCCGAGCGCGGGGACTCCGGGCAGCAGCGGCCGGGCGTCGACGAGTTCGGCGTCCGGGTACTGCTTGAGCACATCGGCGACGACCACCCGGGTCTCGGCGAGGTGCGGGGAGCAGGTGGCATAGCCGACCACGCCGCCGACGCGCACCGAGTCGAGCGCAGTGCGCAGCAGGGCGCGCTGGAGGGGAGCGAAATTGTCCAGGTCCTCGGGACGACGGCGCCAGCGCGCCTCGGGCCGCCGGCGCAGCGCGCCGAGCCCGGTGCAGGGCACGTCCACCAGTACCCGGTCGAAACTGCCGGACCGCCACGGCGGCCGCGTGCCGTCCGCCGCGATGACCTGGTACGGCCCCGGGTTGCCGGCCAGCGCCTTGGCCACCAGACCGGCCCGGTGCGGCTGCTTCTCCGAGGCGAGGAGCACGGCACCGCGTTCGGCGGCGAGCGCCCCCAGCAGGGCGGCCTTGCCACCGGGTCCCGCGCAGCCGTCGAGCCACTTGGTGTCCGGCCCCTCCAGGGGCGCGTTGGCCAGTGCGAGGGCGACCAGCTGGCTGCCCTCGTCCTGCACCCCGGCGCGGCCCTCGCGCACCGCCTCCACCGCGCCCGGCTCCCCGCCCTCGGCCAGCCGCACGGCGTACGGCGACCAGCGCCCGGCCTCCGCGGCCTCCTCGCGCAGCAGCTCTTCGGCGGTGGCCCGGCCCGGCCGCGCGACCAGCGTCACCCGGGGCCGCTCGTTGTCGGCCGCGAGCAGCTCCTCGATGCCCGCGCGCCCGCCGCCCAGGGAGTCCCACAGCGCGGAGACGACCCAGCGGGGGTGGGAGTGCACGACGGCGAGGTGGCCCTCGGGGTCCTGCTCGTAGGGCGGCGCGACCTTGTCGATCCAGCCGTCGAGGTCGTCCTGCGCGATCTTGCGGAGCACCGCGTTGACGAACTTGGCCCGCCCGTCGCCCAGCACGACCCGGGCGAGCTCCACGGTGGCGGACACGGCGGCGTGCGTCGGGATCCGGGTCCCGAGCAGCTGGTGCGCGCCGAGGCTCAGCACGTCCAGCACCGGCGGGTCGACCTCGCGCAACGGCCGGTCCACGCACGCGGCGATCACGGCGTCGTACGTGCCCTGCCTGCGCAGCGTCCCGTACACCAGCTCGGTCGCGAGCGCGGCGTCCCGCGCGTCGAAGTCGTCCTTCTCCCGCGCCTTCCTCAGCAGCGGGGGCAGCACGAGGTTGGCGTACGCGTCCCGCTCGTCCACCGCCCGCAACGCCTCGAAGGCCAGGATGCGGACGGGGTCCTTCTTGGGACGCCGGTAGGGCTTGGCGGGCTTATGACCCCGCCGCGACTGCTCGCTCACGAAAAAGGTGCTCCGGAGGTGAAAAGGGGTATGCGGCCAAGCCTACGTCGAGGGGGGTGACCGGGGGCACGGGGGTGGGGAGGGGGGAGGGGGTGGGGCGGGGGGGAGGGCCCCACCGGAGACCGCAGCGGAGCACGACGAAGGAGGCCCAGCGTCGCCCCGCCGCCACGCCCGGCCCCGCCACGCCCTGCCCCGCCACGCCCGCCCCCCTCGGCCTGAACGACGGCTCGGACGGACTCAGCCGCCCAGCGTCTCCCCCTCGCCGATCCGTGCGCCCCGGGCCCAGTCCGCCGCGCGCATCGGCTTCTTGCCCTGGGCCTGGACCCAGAGGAGTTCGACGGCGTAGGAGCCGGTGCCCACGTGGACGCTGTTCTTGCCCGCGGCGAGGTGGCCCGGGGCGAGGTCGGTCCGCTCGGGGACGGGGGCGGCGTGGATGAGCTTGAGCCGCTCGCCGCGGAAGGTGGTCCAGGCGCCCGGCGCCGGGGTGCACCCGCGCACGACCCGGTCGACGCGCAGCGCCGGCGCCGTCCAGTCCACCTCGGCGTCCTCGACATTGATCTTCGGTGCGAGGGTGATGCCCTCACCCGGCTGCGGTACGGCCTTCAGGGTGCCGTCCTCGATGCCGTCCATGGTCGCCGCGAGCAGCCCCGCCCCCGCGAAGGCCAGCCGGGTGAGCAGGTCGCCGCTGGTGTCGGTGGGCCGGATCTCCTCGGTCACCGTCCCGTACACCGGACCGGAGTCCAGGCCCTCCTCGATGAGGAAGGTGGACGCGCCGGTGATCTCGTCACCCGCCATCAGCGCGTGCTGCACGGGGGCCGCGCCGCGCCAGGCGGGCAGCAGCGAGAAGTGCAGGTTGACCCAGCCGTGGGCCGGGATGTCGAGGGCGACGCGGGGCAGCAGCGCGCCGTAGGCGACGACCGGGCAGCAGTCCGGGGCGATCTCCGTCAGCCGTGCCAGGAACCCGGGATCCCGCGGCTTGGCCGGCTTGAGCACCTCGATGCCGGCCTCCTCCGCCCGCTGGGCCACGGGCGACGCGACCAGCCTGCGGCCCCGGCCCGCGGGGGCGTCGGGCCGGGTGACGACGGCGGCCACCTCGTGCCGCCCGGAGGCGAGCAGGGCGTCCAGGGCGGGAACGGCGACCTCGGGGGTACCGGCGAAGACGAGCTTCATGGGCGGGATCGGGCCTCTCGGGCGGGGATCGGACGGGCAGCGCACCAGTCTATGACCGCCCGGGAACCGGCACCGCGCGGAGCACCGCGGCGATCGACTCGCCCGACGCGCGCGTCAACTGGAAGAGGGCGGCGCACGGGTGGCTCGACGGCGTACGCATATGCCCGCACGCCCCCACCCCGTGACCAGCGGCGCGCAGACGCGTTGGTCAAGAAAGAGTTGACCACATAGGGCCGCTTCGGCCGCCCGATTCCTTTCAACGCCGGTTCGAGAGGCTTGTTCATGGCCGACCATGCAACCCACGACGCCCAGGCTCGGGCCAGCCTGCACTTGCTGGTGCGGGACATCGAGCGGGTCCGTCGGCAGGTGGACGCACTGCGCACGCTCACCGCCCAGTTGGGCAACGTCTACCGTCCGCGCCGCACCGGGCCGTCCACGGGCTTCGTCGTCTACGGACGCGCCCCCGCCCCGACGGTCCGCCTCGCCCAGGAACTCCGGGACAGTGTCGAGACCCTGGTCACGGCCGCCGTGGACTTCGACCGCTCGCTCGGCTTCTCCTGGGACGCGGTGGGCTCGGCGCTCGGGGTCACCAAGCAGGCGGTGCACCGCCGTTACGGCGCCCGCCGCGCCGCCGCCCAGGCGGCCGCCGAGGCCGAGCGGGCCCCGGAGCCGTCCGGCACCCGCACGCTCAATGTGAACGCCGGTCTGCCCACGATGCCGGTGCCGACGGTCCCCGCCGCGCGCTCCATGCCCACCCAGCCGACCGCGGGCAGCCCCACGCTCCGGGAGGACGCCCGCCCGACGGCCTTCCCCGGGCCGCGCAACGGCTGACCGCCCTCGCCCTCCCGGGACCCCGGGCAAACCCTCCGGGAGGGCTCCTCAGGGGCCGTCCCAGCCAGGGCGGGGCCGAATCTCCGGGAAGTACCGGGGAAGCCCAGGGAATCCCCCGGAAACACGCCCCCACCGCCCCGGGGGCCGGCCCCTCACCCGATATCCGGCGGATCGATCCGCACCCGTACCCGCGCCGCCTCCCCGCTCCCCCGCGCCATCCGCGCGGCCTGCGCGGTCTTCAGGGCGGAGGCCAGTGCCGAGCCGCTGCCCGGAGGGACCCGTACGAGGGCCCGTTCCCAGTGCTCGCCGGGCGGCGGCGCCCCGGGCCTGCGCGGGCCGCCGGGCGGGGCGGGCGGCACCGGGACCGGCCCCAAAACCTCGGCGTCCGACGGCAGTTGGACGGCGGCGAGGAACTCGGCGACGGCTTCCGGTGTCCCGGACACGGCCGCCATCCGGGACACCGGCGGGAAGCCCAGCTCGGCCCGCTCGGACAGTTCCCGCAGCGCATGCCCCACGGGGTCCCAGCGCACCAGCGCCTGCACGGGCCGCAGGGTCGGCTCGGCCACCACGACCACCGTGCCGCCCTCCGTCTGCGGCCGGACCAGCGCCCCCGCCGCGATCCACCGGCGCAGCGCGTCCTCACCGGCCCGCAGATCGGGCCGTACGAGCATGGCCCAGCCGTCCAGCAGCAGTGCCGCCGCGTAGCCGCCCTCGGCGACCGGTTCGGCGCCGGGGGTGCTCACCACCAGCGCGGGCGCGGACGGCACGGTGTCCAGTACGTGTTCGCGCCCCGAGGTGCGCACCGGTACGGCGGGAAAGGCGCGGCCCAGTTCCTCGGCGGTGCGCCGGGCGCCCACCACCTGGGCGCGCAGCCGGAAGCCGCCGCACTCGGGGCAGTGCCAGTCGCTCTCCGCGCGCCCGCACCAGCCGCAGCGCAGCACGCCCGCGTCCTGGCCCTGGAGCGGCCCGGAGCAGTGCGGGCAGCGCGCCGGTGCCCGGCACTGGTCGCAGGCCATGCGCGGGGCGTAGCCGCGGCGCGGCACCTGGACCAGCACCGGTCCGTGCCGCAGTCCCTCGCGGGCCGCCTGCCAGGCGAGGGTGGGCAGCCGGGCGGCGCGGGCGGCCTCGTCGCGGGCGAGGTCCTGGTCCCCGACGGTGCGGACGAGGGGTGCGGACCGACGGATCTGCTCGCGTCCGGCGACCAGGGGGCGCGCCCAGCCGCTCTCGACCAGTTGGGCCGCCTCCACGGTGCAGGCGAAGCCGCCGAGCAGGAAGGCGCACTTGTCGAGGGTGGCGCGCAGCAGCAGGACGTCGCGGGCGTGCGGCTGGGGGGCGTGCTGCTCGCTGTGGCTGTCGTCGCCGTCGTCCCAGATCGCGACCAGCCCGAGGTTCCGTACCGGCGCGAACATGGCGGCCCGGGTGCCGACGACCGCGCGCACCGATCCGCGCCGTACCGCGAGCCACTGCGCGTACCGCTTCTCGGGTCCGGCGTCGGCGGTGAGCAGGGCGTGGTGGCCCTGGCCGAGCAGGGCGGTCAGGGCGGCGTCCACGCGGGCGGCGGCCCGTCCGTCGGGTACGACGACGAGCGCGCCGTGTCCCGAGGCGAGGGCGGCGGCGACGGCGCGGGCCAGTTCCTCGCTCCAGCGGGGTCCCGGCAGTGCGTGCCATACGGCCCGGGGGGCGCCGCCGTCGGCCAGGGTCCGCAGGAAGGCGCCGCCCTGTTCGTACCGCGTCCAGGAGCCGGGTTCGGGTGCTTCGGGGGGCGGCAGGGGTGCGGGCGAGGTCCGTTGTTCGGCGCGGGCGTTGCGGGGCGGTACGGCGAGCTGGAGGACGTCGGCGAGGCTGCCCGCGTACCGGTCGGCGACGGCGCGGGCGAGGCCGAGGAGTTCCTCGCTGAGCACGGGCTCGGGGGACACGACCTGGGCGAGTGCGGCGAGGGGGCCGGAGTAGTCGGACTCGGCCCGCCGTTCGACGAGGAAGCCGTCGATGAGGCCGCCGCCCTCGCGGCGGCCCTCGCGCACCCGGTGCCGTCCGGCGCCGAAGCGCACGCGCACCCGGACGCCGGGCTGTGCCTGTTCGTCCAGTTCGGCGGGGACCGCGTAGTCGAAGTAGCGGTCGAGGTGGAGGACGCCCTTGTCGACCAGCACCCGGGCGACCGGCAGCCGCTCGGCGAGCGCGGCGCCCCGCCAGGTCCGCGGTTTGGCGCGGGGCGTCCTGGCCTTGCGCACGCTCTCCCGGATGAGCGCAAGCTGCTCCGGCGGCGCTCCCTCGGCGCCGCCTTCCCCGTCCGTCCGGGGCCCCCCGTTCTCGCTGCTCACGCTTGCATTCTTACCAAACCCCACTGACAACGACCCGGGGTGCCGCCCTCCGCCCGGGATCGTCCCGGCCCCGGCCGCGCCGTACGGCGTCCCGCGCTCGCTTCGGCACCGGGCCGCCGCCTCAATTCGTTACCGGCCAGCTCCTGGCCCTGCCTAGGCTCGCCCCCATGACCGAACCGACACCCGACCCGCTGGAACGCCTGAGAGAACGCCTCGTCGCCCCGGGGAGGCGCTGACCGGTACCGTCGCCGGTTTCGACGGGGGCGATGTGCTGGTGCTGCTGGACGGCGACGCGCCGGGGCTCCCCTCCGGTCGCGTCCCCGGGCACGAACTGACCTGGCGCGATGTCCGGCACCCGTCGGACGTGTTCACGGTGGGGCAGCGGATCCGCGCGGAGGTGACGATGCGCGGCGGGCACGACGGCCGGACCCGTCCGCGCGGGCCTGTGAGGACGAGGCGCTGTACGGCTTCCTTCTGGGTCTCGGGCGCGGGGACGTCGTCGCGGGGACGGTGTCCTCCGTGCACCGCTTCGGGGTCTTCGTGCGGATCGACGGTGAGCCCGCGCATCCGGTCCACGCGGGGACCGGGTCCGTCAATGTCCCGGAGCTGTCGTGGTCCCGGTTCGGGGATCCGGCGGAGGTGGTGGTGCCGGGGCAGCGGATCCGCGTCCGGGTGCTCGGCTCGGACACCCGCCGGGGCCAGGTGGCGCTGTCCCTCAAGGCGCTCCAGGACGATCCCTTCGACCAGTTGGCCGTGGGCGCCGGGGACGTCCTGACCGGGCCGGTGACCAAGGTCGTCCCCTTCGGGGTCTTCGTCCGCGTGAACGGGTTCGTGGAGGGGTTGGTGCACTCCGACGAGCTGGGTGGACGGAGCGCCGGGGAGGGGCAGGAGCTCCGGGTCAGGGTCCTGGAGGTCGACCGGGCGCGGCGCCGGGTCCGGCTGGGGCTCGCCGGCTGAGCCGGGCCGGGCCGGGGGGAACCCCGGCCCGGAGAACGGCGAGGCCCGGCCCCCCGAAGGGAAGCCGGGCCTTGTCGGACGATCCTGGATCAGACGCCGGCGGCCTTGCGCAGGGCGTCCACGCGGTCGGTGCGCTCCCAGGTGAAGTCGGGGAGCTCGCGGCCGAAGTGGCCGTACGCCGCGGTCTGGGCGTAGATCGGGCGGAGCAGGTCGAGGTCGCGGATGATCGCGGCCGGACGCAGGTCGAAGACCTCGTCGATGGCCTTCTCGATCCGGTCGGTGTCGACCTTGTGCGTGCCGAAGGTCTCCACGAACAGACCCACCGGCTCGGCCTTGCCGATCGCGTACGCCACCTGCACCTCGCAGCGCGAGGCGAGGCCCGCGGCCACGACGTTCTTGGCGACCCAGCGCATCGCGTACGCGGCCGAGCGGTCCACCTTGGACGGGTCCTTGCCCGAGAAGGCGCCGCCGCCGTGGCGGGCCATGCCGCCGTAGGTGTCGATGATGATCTTGCGGCCGGTCAGGCCCGCGTCACCCATCGGGCCACCGATCTCGAACCGGCCCGTGGGGTTGACCAGGAGGCGGTAGTTCTCGGTGTCCAGCTTGATGCCGTCCTCCAGCAGCGCCTTCAGCTCCGGCTCCACCACGAACTCGCGGATGTCGGGGGCCAGCAGCGACTCGAGGTCGATGTCGGAGGCGTGCTGCGAGGAGACGACGACCGTGTCGAGGCGGACGGCCTTGTCGCCGTCGTACTCGATGGTGACCTGGGTCTTGCCGTCGGGGCGCAGGTAGGGGATGGTGCCGTTCTTGCGGACGTCCGACAGCCGCTTGGACAGGCGGTGCGCCAGGAAGACCGGCAGCGGCATCAGGGTCGGGGTCTCGTCGGACGCGTAGCCGAACATCAGGCCCTGGTCGCCCGCGCCCTGCTTGTCCAGCTCGTCGTGCTCTCCACCTGCGGCGGCGCCCTCGACGCGGGACTCGTAAGCGGTGTCGACCCCCTGCGCGATGTCCGGGGACTGCGCGCCGATGGACACCGACACGCCGCAGGAGGCGCCGTCGAAGCCCTTCTTCGAGGAGTCGTAGCCGATCTCCAGGATCTTGCCGCGGACGAGGGTCGCGATGTCCGCGTACGCCTTGGTGGTCACCTCGCCGGCCACGTGCACCAGGCCGGTGGTGATGAGCGTCTCCACGGCGACCCGGGAGGACGGGTCCTCGCGCAGAAGCGCGTCGAGAATGGTGTCGCTGATCTGGTCAGCGATCTTGTCGGGGTGACCCTCGGTCACGGACTCCGAGGTGAACAGGCGACGGGACACAACGCTCCCTGTGGTTGCAGCGGCTGCTGGCTGATCATTTGCAGTCGACGCGGGGCTGCGCCCGGTCGACGTTCAACAGTTTATCGGTCGTGGTCGGCCGATGGGCCACTGTCTCGCCTCTCGGGAGCGCTGTGACCTGCGGCACGGGCATTGTGCACAATGCCCGACGACCTTGGCCAGGGTAACGGTCCCCGACTTGAGCATGGCCTGAATCCGTCTTCGGATTCGCCCGGCCGGCCGCGCCGGGGTCAGTCGAGGCGGTCCACGACGAGGTCCCAGACGATGTCGGCGAGGGCCTCCTTGGGCCCGTGCGGCACGGGGTTCTCGCTGCCGTCGGCGCCCAGTACGACGGCTTCGTTCTCCTCGGAGCCGAAGGTCTTGCGCTCCCCCACCTCGTTGACGACGAGCAGGTCGCAGCCCTTGCGGGCGAGCTTGGCGCGGCCGTTGGCGAGGACGTCGTCGGTCTCGGCGGCGAAGCCCACGATCACCTGTCCGGCCCTGGCCCGTTCGGCGGAGACCTCGGCGAGGATGTCCGGGTTGCGGACCAGGACGATGGGCTCGGGCTCCTTGTCGTCCTTCTTCTTGATCTTGCCCGTGGCGTAGGCGGCGGGGCGGAAGTCGGCGACGGCCGCGGCCATGACGACGGCGTCGGCGTCGGCTGCGGCCTTCAGCACGGCCTCGCGCAGTTGTACGGCGGTGCCGACCCGGACGACGTCCACGCCCGCGGGGTCGGGCAGGTGGGTGTTGGCCGCGATCAGCGTCACCCGGGCGCCACGGGCGGCGGCGGTGCGGGCGAGGGCGTAGCCCTGCTTGCCGGAGGAGCGGTTGCCGAGGAAGCGCACCGGGTCCAGGGGCTCGCGGGTGCCGCCCGCGGAGACCACCACATGGCGGCCGCGCAGGTCGGGCTCCTGGACGCCGCGGGCGAGGACGCGGCGGCAGACCTCGAAGATCTCGCCCGGGTCGGGCAGCCGGCCCTTGCCGGTGTCGACCCCGGTGAGGCGGCCGACGGCGGGTTCGACGACGACGGCGCCGCGGCGGCGCAGCGTGGCCACGTTCTCCTGGGTGGCCGGGTGCTCCCACATCTCGGTGTGCATGGCCGGGGCGAAGACCACGGGGCAGCGGGCCGTCAGGAGGGTGTTGGTGAGCAGGTCGTCGGCGAGGCCGTGAGCGGCCTTGGCGAGCATGTCGGCGGTGGCGGGGGCGACGACGACGAGGTCGGCGTGCTGGCCGATGCGGACGTGCGGGACCTCGTGCACGGAGTCCCAGACGTCGGTGGCGACGGGGTTGCCGGACAGGGCGGAGAAGGTGGCGGCGCCGACGAAGTGCAGCGCGGACGCGGTCGGCACCACGCGCACGTCGTGGCCGGATTCGGTGAACCTTCTCAGCAGCTCACAGGCCTTGTAGGCGGCGATGCCACCGCTGACCCCCAGTACCACCCTCGGCTTGTCCACCATGTCTCCTCGGTCCGGAAAAACCTGCAACACCCATGACACACCACAGGCCCGGCAGCATGGCTGCCGGGCCTGTGGATAAAACCACCTGCGGTCTGAACGTACTACCGGGCGAGCCCTCGAACTGCTGGGCGAACCCCCGGAGTACTACTGCGCGGGGCCCTCGATGGCCTCGGAGGTCAGCAGACCGGCGTTGATCTCGCGCAGAGCGATCGAGAGCGGCTTCTCGTGGACGTGGGTGTCGACGAGCGGACCCACGTACTCGAGGAGGCCCTCGCCGAGCTGCGAGTAGTACGCGTTGATCTGGCGAGCACGCTTGGCCGCGTAGATCACGAGGCTGTACTTCGAGTCGGTTGCCTCGAGGAGCTCGTCGATCGGCGGGTTGATGATGCCCTCGGGCGCGGTGATGGAAGAGGACACGCTCTACCTTCCGATGGATGGAAAAGAATCAATGATCGTGATCAGCGTCACGATTACACAACGTCCATCAAGGCTAGCAGCTCACGGGCCACGTCCTCGACGGAGGTGTTGACCAGGGTCTCGTCGAACTCCGGCTCGGCCGCCAGTTCGGTCCTGGCCGCCTCCAGGCGGCGCTCGATGACCTCGGGCGACTCGGTGCCCCGGCCGGTCAGCCTGCGCACCAGCTCCTCCCAGGAGGGCGGGGCCAGGAACACCAGCCGTGCGTCGGACATCGACTCACGGACCTGGCGGGCACCCTGGAGGTCGATCTCCAGCAGGACGGGCTCGCCCTTCTCCAGCCGCTCCAGGACGGCGGCGCGGGGCGTGCCGTACCGGTTGCCGGCGAATTCGGCCCACTCCAGCAGCTCGCCGTTGGCGATCAGCTTGTCCATCTCGTCGTCGGTGACGAAGAAGTAGTGGACTCCGTGCTGTTCACCGGGGCGCGGCTTACGGGTCGTCGCCGACACCGAGAGCCAGACCTCGGGGTGTTCCTTGCGCATATGGGCGACGACCGTGCTCTTGCCGACCCCGGAGGGGCCGGAGAGCACGGTCAGCCGCGGACGTACGTCCGGGGGCTCGGGGGTCGTCCCCCGGAATGTTGCAGCCATGCAGCGATTATTCCAGCAATCCCGGGGTGCCCGGGACTCCCGGTCCGGTGCGGGGCCGGACTCAGGCGCCGGTGCTGCCGAACTCGCGCTCCAGGGAGGCGATCTGGTTGGAACCGAGACCCCGCACACGGCGGCTCTCGGAGATGCCCAGACGCTCCATGATCTGCTTGGCGCGGACCTTGCCCACGCCCGGCATGGACTCGAGCAGCGCGGAGACCTTCATCTTGCCGATGACGTCGTTCTCCTGGCCCTGCTTGATCACCTCGTGCAGGGAGGCGCCGGAGTGCTTGAGTCGATTCTTGACCTCGGCCCGCTCCCGGCGAGCCGCGGCGGCCTTTTCGAGCGCGGCTGCGCGCTGTTCAGGGGTAAGGGGCGGAAGAGCCACGCCTACGTCACCTCGGATGTCGAACTGTCGGATACGGACCGGTGAGGAACCTAGTCGCCCCACACCTGGGGAGCCACGAGCAACACGCTTGCCCGTTCACCCTCGCTCGGAGACTAGCGGCCAAGTCCGCCAGAGTCAGCGAGAACAGCGGAAAAGTCCTGGTCAGCCTCCGCCAGGCCGGACATTTCAGACATACTGCCCTTGTTTTGAGGATGTATTCACCCTCAAGTCGGCGCCGGTCCGCTCAACCGAGCGCCTCGGGGCGGGTGTCAGCCTCCGGCGACGGCCGTCCTGATCTCCTCCGCGAAGCGTTCGGCCGCCGCCCGCAGCGCCCCGACGTCGGGTCCGTGCCGCAGCACGCCCCGGCTGACGTTCGGCACCACATTGCGTACGGCCGCCCCGAAGACCCCCGGGAGGTCCGCCGGGGTCGCGCCCTGGGCGCCGATGCCGGGCGCGAGGAGCGGGCCGTTGATGTCCAGGTCGTACGCGGACAGATCGCCCAGCGTGGCGCCGACGACCGCGCCGAAGGAGCCCAGCGGCTCCGCTCCCGCGTTCTCGGCCGCCAGGTGGGCCAGCATGGTCGCGCCCACGCCCCGGCCGTCGGCGCGCACCGCGTGCTGCACCTCGCCGCCCTCCGGGTTGGAGGTCAGCGCCAGCACGAACAGCCCGGCGCCGTTCTCCCTGGCCAGCTCCACGGCGGGGCGCAGCGAGCCGTAGCCGAGGTACGGCGAGACGGTCAGCGCGTCGGAGAACAGCGGGGCGTCCCGGTGCAGGAACGCCTCGGCGTAGGCGGCCATGGTCGAGCCGATGTCGCCGCGCTTGGCGTCCATCACGACCAGGGCGCCGGCCTCGCGCGCCTCCTGGACCGACGTCTCCAGGACGGCGACGCCGCGCGAGCCGAACCGCTCGAAGAACGCGCTCTGCGGCTTCAGGACGGCCACCCGGTCGGCCATGGCCTCCACCACGGTGCGGCTGAACCGCTCCAGGCCCGCGATGTCGTCGGCGAGGCCCCACTCGGCGAGCAGGGAGGCGTGCGGGTCGATGCCGACGCACAGCGGGCCGCGCTCGTCCATGGCGCGGCGCAGCCGGGCGCCGAAGGGCTCCAGCGACGTCATGCGGACTTCCTCACGTCGGCGCCGACCGCGTCGGCGAGGGTGGCGTACGGGCTGGTGCGCAGGCGGGCCGCGAGGCCCTTGTGGATCGCGCGGCACCAGAAGGGGCCCTCGTAGATGAAGGCGCTGTAGCCCTGGACCAGCGTGGCGCCGGCCAGGATGCGCTGCCAGGCGTCCTCGGCGGTCTCGATGCCGCCGACGCCCACCAGGGTGATCCGGTCGCCCACGCGCGCGTACAGGCGGCGCAGGACCTCCAGGGAGCGTGCCTTGAGGGGCGCGCCGGACAGGCCGCCGGTCTCCCCGGTCAGCGCGGCGGGCGACGCCAGGCCGAGGCCGTCGCGGGCGATGGTGGTGTTGGTGGCGATGATGCCGTCCAGGCCCAGTTCCACGGCCAGGTCGGCGACGGCGTCCACGTCCTCGTCGGCGAGGTCCGGGGCGATCTTCACCAGGAGCGGCACGCGGCGGTGCGCGACCACCCGGTCGGCGGCCTCGCGGACGGCGGTCAGCAGCGGCCGCAGGTGGCCGACGGCCTGGAGGTCGCGCAGGCCGGGCGTGTTCGGCGAGGAGACGTTGACGACCAGGTAGTCGGCGTACGGCGCGAGGCGCTCGGCGGACTTCACGTAGTCGGCGACGGCCTCCGCCTCGGGGACGACCTTGGTCTTGCCGATGTTGACGCCGACGACGGTCCTGAAGACGGGCTCACGGGTGGCCAGGCGGGCCGCCACGGCCAGCGAGCCGTCGTTGTTGAAGCCCATGCGGTTGATCAGCGCGCGGTCCGCGACGAGGCGGAACAGGCGCTTTTTGGGGTTGCCGGGCTGCGGCTCGCCGGTGACCGTGCCGATCTCGACATGGTCGAAGCCCAGCATCGACATGCCGTCGACGGCGACGGCGTTCTTGTCGAAACCGGCCGCGAGCCCGAACGGGCCGTGCATCCGCAGCCCGAGCGCCTCGGTGCGCAGCTCCTTGTGGCGGGGCGCGAGGGCGGCCGCGACGAAGGTGCGCAGCACGGGGACGCGCACGGCGAGCCGGATCCAGCGGAAGGCGAGGTGGTGGGCCTTCTCGGGGTCCATCCGTGTGAAGACCAGACGGAAGAACAGCTTGTACATCGTGGGGAAGTCCTCTGGGGTCCTCATGAGCACCGAGGGGGTCCTCATGAAGAGGGGGACACCGTTTCCGGTGTCCCCCTCGGGGCTGCTAGTCGCGGGCGGCGGTCAGATGCCGTGCGTGTTCCTGGAGCGAGCGGACGCCCACGTCGCCGTGGTTGAGGGCGTCGATGCCCTGGACGGCCGCGGCGAGCGCCTGGACGGTCGTCAGGCACGGCACGGAGCGAGCGACGGCGGCCGTACGGATGTCGTAGCCGTCGAGGCGGCCGCCGGTGCCGTACGGCGTGTTGACGATGAGGTCGACCTCGCCGTCGTGGATCAGCTGCACGATGGTCTTCTCGCCGTTCGGGCCGGTGCCCTCGGACTGCTTGCGCACCACGGTGGCGTTGATGCCGTTGCGCTTGAGGACCTCGGCGGTGCCGGAGGTGGCCATCAGCTCGAAGCCGTGGGCGACCAGCTCGCGGGCCGGGAAGATCATCGAGCGCTTGTCGCGGTTGGCGACCGAGATGAACGCGCGGCCCTTGGTGGGCAGCGGGCCGTAGGCGCCCGCCTGCGACTTGGCGTAGGCGGTGCCGAAGACGGAGTCGATGCCCATGACCTCGCCGGTGGAGCGCATCTCCGGGCCGAGGACGGTGTCCACGCCGCGGCCCTGGATGTCGCGGAAGCGCGACCAGGGCATCACGGCCTCCTTGACGGAGATCGGCGCGTCCAGCGGCAGTTCGCCGCCGTCGCCGTGCTTCGGCAGCAGGCCCTCGGCGCGCAGCTCGGCGACGGTCGCGCCCAGCGAGATGCGGGCGGCGGCCTTGGCGAGCGGCACCGCGGTCGCCTTCGAGGTGAAGGGGACCGTGCGGGAGGCGCGCGGGTTGGCCTCCAGGACGTAGAGGATGTCGCCGGCCATCGCGAACTGGATGTTGATCAGACCGCGCACGCCGACACCCTTGGCGATGGCCTCGGTGGAGGCGCGCAGCCGCTTGATGTCGAAGCCGCCGAGGGTGATCGGGGGCAGGGCGCACGCCGAGTCGCCGGAGTGGATGCCGGCCTCCTCGATGTGCTCCATGACGCCGCCGAGGTACAGCTCCTCGCCGTCGTAGAGCGCGTCGACGTCGATCTCGATGGCGTCGTCCAGGAAGCGGTCGACGAGGACCGGCCGGGACGGGCTGATCTCGGTGGACTCGGCGATGTAGGCGGCCAGGCGGGTCTCGTCGTAGACGATCTCCATGCCGCGTCCGCCGAGCACGTACGAGGGCCGGACCAGGACCGGGTAGCCGATCTCGTCGGCGATGGCCTTGGCGCCCGCGAAGGTGGTGGCGGTGCCGTGCTTGGGGGCGGGCAGGCCGGCCTCGGCGAGGACGCGGCCGAAGGCGCCGCGGTCCTCGGCGGCGTGGATGGCCTCCGGGGAGGTGCCGACGACCGGCACGCCGTTGTCCTTGAGGGCCTGCGAGAGGCCGAGCGGGGTCTGGCCGCCGAGCTGGACGATCACACCGGCGACCGGGCCCGCCTGCTGCTCGGCGTGCACGATCTCCAGGACGTCCTCCAGGGTGAGCGGCTCGAAGTAGAGCCGGTCGGAGGTGTCGTAGTCGGTGGAGACGGTCTCCGGGTTGCAGTTGACCATCACGGTCTCGTACCCGGCGTCGGACAGCGCGAAGGAGGCGTGGACGCAGGAGTAGTCGAACTCGATGCCCTGGCCGATGCGGTTGGGGCCGGAGCCGAGGATGATGACGGCCGGCTTCTCGCGCGGGGCGACCTCCGACTCCTCGTCGTAGGCGGAGTAGAAGTACGGCGTGCGGGCGGCGAACTCGGCGGCGCAGGTGTCGACCGTCTTGTAGACCGGGCGGATGCCGAGCGCGTGCCGGACCTCGCGGACGACGTCCTCGCGCAGGCCGCGGATCTCGGCGATCTGCTGGTCGGAGAAGCCGTGCCGCTTGGCCTCGCCGAGCAGTTCGCCGGTGAGTTCGGCGGCCTCGGCCAGTTCGTCCGCGATCTCCTTGATGAGGAAGAGCTGGTCCACGAACCAGGGGTCGATCTTCGTGTAGTCGAAGACCTCCTCCGGAGTGGCGCCCGCGCGGATGGCCTGCATGACGGTGTTGATCCGGCCGTCGGTGGGCCGCACCGCCTCGCGCAGCAGCGCCTCCTTGTCGCCGGGGTCGCCGGTGAAGGTGAACTGGCTGCCCTTCTTCTCCAGCGAGCGCAGCGCCTTCTGGAAGGCCTCGGGGAAGTTGCGGCCGATGGCCATGGCCTCGCCGACCGACTTCATGGTGGTGGTCAGCGTGGAGTCGGCCTGCGGGAACTTCTCGAACGCGAACCGGGGCGCCTTGACGACCACGTAGTCGAGCGTGGGCTCGAAGGAGGCCGGAGTCTCCTGGGTGATGTCGTTCGGGATCTCGTCCAGGGTGTAGCCGACGGCCAGCTTGGCGGCGATCTTCGCGATCGGGAAGCCGGTCGCCTTGGAGGCGAGGGCCGAGGACCGCGACACGCGCGGGTTCATCTCGATGACGATCACGCGGCCGTCCGCGGGGTCGACCGCGAACTGGATGTTGCAGCCGCCGGTGTCGACGCCGACCTCGCGGATCACGGCGATGCCGATGTCGCGCAGGGTCTGGTACTCGCGGTCGGTGAGCGTCATCGCGGGCGCGACGGTGATGGAGTCACCGGTGTGCACGCCCATGGGGTCGAAGTTCTCGATGGAGCAGACGACCACGACGTTGTCGTTCTTGTCGCGCATCAGCTCCAGCTCGTACTCCTTCCAGCCGAGGATGGACTCCTCCAGGAGCACCTCGGTGGTCGGCGAGAGGGTGAGGCCCTGGCCGGCGATGCGGCGCAGCTCCTCCTCGTCGTGCGCGAAGCCGGAGCCGGCGCCGCCCATGGTGAAGGAGGGGCGCACGACGACCGGGTAGCCGCCGAGCGTCTCGACGCCCTTGAGGACGTCGTCCATGGAGTGGCAGATCACCGAGCGGGCGGACTCGCCGTGCCCGGTCTTGCGGCGGACCTCCTCCACGACGCCCTTGAAGAGGTCGCGGTCCTCGCCCTTGTGGATGGCCTCGGGCTTGGCGCCGATCAGCTCGACGCCGTACTTGGCCAGAACGCCGTTCTCGTGCAGCGAGATGGCGGTGTTCAGGGCCGTCTGGCCGCCCAGGGTGGGCAGCAGGGCGTCGGGGCGCTCCTTGGCGATGATCTTCTCGACGAACTCCGGGGTGATCGGCTCGACGTACGTGGCGTCGGCGATCTCCGGGTCGGTCATGATCGTCGCCGGGTTGGAGTTGACGAGGATGACACGCAGGCCCTCGGCCTTGAGCACGCGGCACGCCTGGGTGCCGGAGTAGTCGAACTCGGCGGCCTGGCCGATGACGATCGGGCCGGAGCCGATGACCAGGACGGACTGGATATCGGTGCGCTTAGGCACGCTGGCCCTCCATCAGGGAAACGAAGCGGTCGAACAGGTAGGCGGCGTCGTGCGGGCCGGCCGCCGCTTCGGGGTGGTACTGGACGGAGAAGGCGGGCTGGTCGAGCAGCTGGAGCCCCTCCACGACGTCGTCGTTCAGACAGACGTGCGAGACCTCGGCGCGGCCGAACTTGGTGTCGCTGACCTGGTCGAGGGGCGCGTCGACGGCGAAGCCGTGGTTGTGCGCGGTGACCTCGACCTTGCCGGTCGTACGGTCCTGGACCGGCTGGTTGATGCCCCGGTGGCCGTACTTCAGCTTGTAGGTGCCGAAGCCGAGGGCGCGGCCGAGGATCTGGTTGCCGAAGCAGATGCCGAACAGCGGCGTGCGGCGCTCCAGGACGGCGGTCATCAGGGCGACCGGGCCGTCCGCGGTGGCGGGGTCGCCGGGGCCGTTGGAGAAGAACACGCCGTCGGGGTCGACGGCGTAGATCTCGTCGGCGGTGGCGGTGGCGGGCAGCACGTGCACCTCGATGCCGCGCTCGGCCATCCGGTGCGGGGTCATGCCCTTGATGCCGAGGTCGATCGCGGCGACGGTGAACCTCTTCTCGCCGACCGCGGGGACGACGTACGCCTCCTTGGTGGCGACCTCCTCGTAGAGGCTCGCGCCCTTCATGTGCGGCTGGGCCTGCACCCGGGCGAGGAGTTCGGAGTCGGCGGCGAGCGCCTCGCCGGAGAAGATGCCGGCGCGCATGGAGCCGCGCTCGCGCAGATGGCGGGTGAGGGCGCGGGTGTCGATGCCGGAGATGCCGACGACGCCCTGGCGCTCCAGCTCGTCGTCCAGGGAGCGCTTGGCCCGCCAGTTGGACGGCACGCGCGCGGGGTCGCGGACCACGTAGCCGGAGACCCAGATGCGGCCCGACTCGTCGTCCTCGTCGTTCCAGCCCGTGTTGCCGATCTGCGGGGCGGTGGCGACGACGATCTGGCGGTCGTACGACGGGTCGGTCAGGGTCTCCTGGTAGCCGGTCATACCGGTGGAGAACACGGCCTCGCCGAAGGTCTCCCCCACGGCCCCGTAGGCGCGGCCGCGGAAGGTGCGGCCGTCCTCCAGGACGAGTACGGCGGGAGTCTTCGCGGCTCCCCTGGTGGAGGTCGTCATCGTGCGCCTTCCGTGTCGTGGATCATGTGGTTGAGCGTGTCGACCCATGCGGGGTGCTCGGCCGCGTGGTCGGAGCGGAAGCCGGAGTCGATCAGTTTGTCGCCGTGCGCCCAGGTCACCACCAGCAGTCCGCCCTCGGTGAGGACCTTGCCGGCGATGCCCTTGTCGAGCCGGGCCTCGCGCAGGGCGGCGGCGGGGATGAAGAAGTCGTTCGCGCCGGGGCGTTCGACCTCCAGGCCCGCGTCGGTGAGGGTGAGCTCGGCCAGGCTCCGGGTGCCCAGGCCGTGGGCCACGATGCGGTCCAGCCACTGCCCGGCGGTGGTGGAGCCGTGGTAGCGGCCGTTCATGGTCAGTTTCACCGGGCCGGTGTCCTCGGGCGCGGTGGGCAGCTCCGGGATGTCGCTCTGGAGCGTGGCGCGCCATTTCCAGCCCTCGCGCATCAGCCAGTAGACGAGCGCGATGAAGAGCAGGAGTCCGACGAGCCAGCCGATGCGCGCCGGCCAGTCGGTGACCGGGGCCGACTTCTCTGCCTCGGCCAGGAGGATTACAGGTGTCACGTGAGCTTCCCGTCGACGAGCGTGGCCTTGCCCCGCAGCCACGTGTGCGTCACACGGCCCGGCAGCTCGCGCCCCTGGTAGGGGGTGTTGCGGCTGCGCGAGGCGAAGCCCGCGGGGTCCACCTGGCCACGGTATGCCGTGTCGACCAGGGTGAGGTTGGCAGGCTCACCGGCCGAGACGGGACGGCCGTGTCCGGTGGCCTGTCCGATCTGCGCGGGCCTGGCGGACATCCGGTCGGCGACGCCGGCCCAGTCCAGCAGGCCCGTGTCGACCATGGTCTCCTGCACCACCGACAGCGCGGTCTCCAGGCCCACCATGCCCATGGCGGCGGCGGCCCACTCGCAGTCCTTGTCCTCGTGCGGGTGCGGGGCGTGGTCGGTGGCGACGATGTCGATCGCGCCGTCCGCGAGGGCCTCGCGCAGCGCCCTGACGTCGCGCTCGGTGCGCAGCGGCGGGTTGACCTTGTAGACGGGGTCGTAGGTGCGCACCAGCTCGTCGGTGAGCAGCAGGTGGTGCGGGGTGACCTCGGCGGTGACCTGGATGCCGCGGGACTTGGCCCAGCGGACGATCTCGACGGAGCCGGCGGTCGACAGGTGGCAGATGTGGACGCGGGAGCCGACGTGCTCGGCGAGCAGGACGTCGCGGGCGATGATCGACTCCTCGGCGACGGCGGGCCAGCCGCCGAGGCCGAGTTCGGCGGAGACGACGCCCTCGTTCATCTGGGCGCCCTCGGTCAGCCGGGGCTCCTGGGCGTGCTGGGCGACGACGCCGCCGAACGCCTTCACGTACTCCAGGGCGCGGCGCATGATCACCGCGTCGTCCACGCACTTGCCGTCGTCGGAGAAGACGGTGACCCCGGCGGCGGACTCGTGCATGGCGCCGAGCTCGGCGAGCTTCCTGCCCTCCAGGCCGACGGTGACGGCACCGATGGGCTGCACGTCGCAGTAGCCGTGCTCCCGGCCGAGCCGCCAGACCTGCTCGACGACGCCTGCGGTGTCGGCGACGGGGAAGGTGTTGGCCATGGCGAACACGGCGGTGTAGCCGCCGCTCGCGGCCGCGCGGGTGCCGGTGAGGACGGTCTCGGAGTCCTCGCGGCCGGGCTCGCGCAGATGGGTGTGCAGGTCGACCAGGCCCGGCAGCAGCACCTTGCCCTCGGCCTCGATCACCTCGGCGCCCTCGGCGGACAGTCCGCTGCCGACCTCGGCGATGGTCTCGCCGTCGACCAGCACGTCCCGCTGCTCGCCGCCGAGCACCTTCGCACCGCGGATCAGGATCTTGCTCATGTTCTTACTTCTCCTCAGCGCGAAGGGGGGCGACGGCGGGCTCGTTGCCGCCGAGCAGCAGGTACAGGACGGCCATCCGGATGGACACGCCGTTGGCGACCTGCTCCACGACGGTGCAGCGGTCGGAGTCGGCGACCTCGGCGGTGATCTCCATGCCGCGCACCATCGGGCCGGGGTGCATCACGATGGCGTGCTCGGGCAGCTTGGCCATGCGGTCGCCGTCGAGGCCGTAGCGGCGGGAGTACTCCCGCTCGGTCGGGAAGAAGGCCGCGTTCATCCGCTCCCGCTGCACGCGCAGCATCATCACCGCGTCGCACTTGGGCAGCGTGCTGTCGAGGTCGTACGACACCTCGCAGGGCCAGGACTCGACGCCGACCGGGATCAGGGTGGGCGGAGCGACCAGGGTGACCTCCGCGCCGAGGGTGTGCAGCAGGTCCACGTTGGAGCGGGCGACCCGGCTGTGCAGGACGTCGCCGACGAGGGTGACGCGCTTGCCGGCCAGGTCCTGGCCGAGGCCGGCGTCCCGGCCGACCAGGCGGCGGCGCATGGTGAAGGCGTCCAGGAGGGCCTGGGTGGGGTGCTGGTGGGTGCCGTCGCCCGCGTTGATCACGGCGGCGTCGATCCAGCCGGAGGTGGCGAGGCGGTAGGGCGCGCCGGAGGCGCCGTGCCGGATGACGACGGCGTCGACGCCCATCGCCTCCAGGGTCTGCGCGGTGTCCTTCAGGGACTCGCCCTTGGAGACGCTCGATCCCTTGGCGGAGAAGTTGATGACATCCGCGGACAGGCGCTTCTCGGCGGCCTCGAAGGAGATCCGGGTGCGCGTGGAGTCCTCGAAGAAGAGGTTCACGACGGTACGGCCGCGCAGGGTCGGCAGTTTCTTGATCGGCCGGTCGGCGACCCGGGCCATCTCCTCGGCGGTGTCGAGGATCAGGACGGCGTCGTCGCGGGAGAGGTCGGCGGCCGAGATGAGATGACGCTGCATCTGTCAGGCTCCGTAAGGCAGTTCGGGAGGATTGGGGCAAATCAGGGCACGGGCGGGTACGCTGAAGCGACCCTGGTGCGCCTGACCTGCTACTGGTCGGCCGGCTTCACACCGAGCAGCACGGTGTCGCGACCGTCCTCCTCGGCGAGCTGGACCTTGACCGTCTCCCGCAGCGACGTGGGGAGGTTCTTGCCGACGTAGTCGGCGCGGATCGGCAGTTCCCGGTGGCCGCGGTCGACCAGGACCGCGAGCTGGACCGCGCGCGGGCGCCCGAGGTCGTTCAGGGCGTCGAGGGCGGCGCGGATGGTGCGGCCGGAGAAGAGCACGTCGTCCACGAGGACGACCAGCTTGCCGTCGAGGCCGTCACCGGGGATCTCGGTGCGGGCCAGCGCACGCGGCGGGTGCATGCGCAGGTCGTCGCGGTACATCGTGATGTCGAGGGAGCCGACCGGGATGGCGCGGTCGGTGATCTGCTCCAGCTTGGCGGCCAGCCGCTGGGCGAGGAAGACGCCCCGGGTGGGAATGCCGAGGAGCACCACGTCGTCGGCGCCCTTGGCGCGTTCGACGATCTCGTGGGCGATGCGGGTCAGTACCCGCGCGATGTCGGGGCCCTCGAGAACGGGCCGGGCATCGGTTGCCGACAGATGGGCGTGCGTGTCCATAGAAAACGGACCTCCTTCTCCGCCTCACGGGACGGACCTTAAAGGACGTCGGAATTGCGCCATCTACGGTAGCAGGTCGCGCGGACCGCTTCGATTCACCCCCTTGGCCCAACGCGGCATCACTACCACGGAAGCGTCGGGGTGGCCCATTCGGCTTGACGCAGAAGAATCACGCTGCGTAACCTCACAGTGAGTTACCAAAACGCGCGGCGGGAAGACAGCCGGCCGCGTCGACACAGTGTCCGGGGAGCTATATGTCCAGCGAATACGCCAAACAGCTCGGGGCCAAGCTCCGGGCCATCCGCACCCAGCAGGGCCTTTCCCTCCACGGTGTCGAGGAGAAGTCCCAGGGTCGCTGGAAGGCCGTGGTGGTGGGTTCGTACGAGCGCGGCGACCGTGCCGTGACCGTGCAGCGCCTTGCCGAGCTGGCCGATTTCTATGGCGTCCCGGTGCAGGAGCTTCTGCCGGGCACCACGCCCGGCGGCGCCGCCGAGCCGCCGCCGAAGCTGGTCCTCGACCTGGAGCGGCTGGCCACGGTGCCGGCCGAGAAGGCGGGCCCCCTCCAGCGCTACGCGGCGACGATCCAGTCCCAGCGCGGCGACTACAACGGCAAGGTGCTCTCGATCCGCCAGGACGACCTGCGCACACTCGCCGTCATCTACGACCAGTCCCCCTCGGTCCTCACCGAGCAGCTGATCAGCTGGGGCGTCCTGGACGCGGACGCCCGCCGCGCGGTGGCCACGCACGAAGATGCGTGACGGCCCGGGTCTTTAGCGGACAAACAAGCAGAAACGTGTCACCGGGGTGGCCGGAACCAGATGGTTCCGGCCACCCCGGTGGTGTTTTCATACAACTGTTCAGGCCGGCTTCTCGATGCCGGCGACCGTGGACATGGCCAAGGGGCGCGGGGAACCGCGCGATCGGCCGCGGATCACCCGCAGCCGCCTCACGACAGTCTCCCGGCGCCCCTCCAGGCGGTCTTTCCGGTCAGGCCCGGCGGAGCGAAGGCTTCAGCTCCTTGAAGCGCCCCAGCAGACCGTTGACGAACGAGGGCGACTCATCGGTCGAGAACTCCTTCGCCAGCTGCACCATCTCGTCCAGCACGACGGCGTCCGGGGTCTCGTCCACCCAGATCAGCTCGTACGCGCCCAGCCGCAGGATGTTGCGGTCCACGACCGGCATCCGGTCGAGCGTCCATCCGACCGCGTACTGGGCGATCAGCTCGTCGATGCGCCGGGCGTGCTCGGCGTACCCCTCGACCAGCTGCATCGTGTACTCGCTGACCGGAGGCTGCCGGGTGTCGGACCGGGACAGCCGGACCCAGTCGGCGAGGACCGTCAGGACGTCGGCGCCGCGCTGGTCGCCCTCGAAGAGGATCTGGAAGGCACGCTTGCGGGCCGTGTTGCGGGCAGCCACGGTTAGCTGTTCACCCGGCCGAGGTAGTCGCTCGTACGGGTGTCGACCTTGATCTTCTCACCGGTGGTGATGAAGAGCGGGACCTGGATCTGGTGACCGGTCTCCAGGATGGCGGGCTTGGTGCCACCGGTGGAGCGGTCGCCCTGGACGCCCGGCTCGGTCTCCTGGATGACCAGCTCGACGGCGGCGGGCAGCTCCACGAAGAGCACCTCGCCCTCGTGCTGGGCCACCGTGGCGGTGAAGCCCTCGATGAGGAAGTTGGCGGCGTCGCCGACGGCCTTGCGGTCGACCATCAGCTGGTCGTAGGTCTCCATGTCCATGAAGACGAAGTAGTCGCCGTCCATGTACGAGAACTGCATGTCGCGCTTGTCGACAGTGGCGGTCTCGACCTTGACACCGGCGTTGAAGGTCTTGTCGACGACCTTGCCGGAGAGCACGTTCTTGAGCTTGGTGCGCACGAAGGCCGGGCCCTTGCCGGGCTTGACGTGCTGGAACTCGACGACGGACCAGAGCTGGCCGCCTTCGAGCTTGAGCACCAGGCCGTTCTTGAGGTCGTTCGTGGAAGCCACGGTTGCGGAATCTCCTGGACTGACGTACGACCCCGGGTCACGCGCTACAGCGCGAGCAGCTCCTTGGTCGTGATGGTGAGTAGCTCGGGTCCGCCGTCCGCCTCGGGGCGCACGACGAGCGTGTCATCGATCCGGACACCGCCCCGGCCCGGGAGGTGGACCCCCGGTTCGACGGTGACCGGCACGCAAGCGTCCAGTTTACCCATGGCCGCGGGGGCGAGCTGCGGGTCCTCGTCGATTTCGAGTCCGACACCGTGCCCGGTGAGCGCCGGAAGGGCCTCCGCGTAGCCTGCGGAGTCCAGCACATGGCGTGCCGCGCGGTCCACATCACGGTAGGCGGCCCCGGGCATGAGGGCCTCGCGTCCGGCGCGCTGGGCGGAGAAGACCAGGTCGTAGAGCTGGATCTGCCAGTCCGCCGGGGAGGTGCCGATGACGAACGTACGGCCGATCTCGCAGCGGTAGCCGCGATAGGTCGCGCCGAGGCACACGGAGAGGAAATCGCCCTCCTCCACCCGCCGGTCGGTGGGCCGGTGGCCGCGCCGGCCGGAGTTCGGGCCGGTGGCGACGGAGGTGGGGAAGGCCGGTCCGTCGGCGCCGTGGTCGACCAGACGGCGCTCCAGCTCCAGGGCGAGGTGCCGTTCGGTGCGGCCGACGAGGATCGACTCCAGCAGCTCGCCGAGGGCCTGGTCGGCGATCTCGGCGCCGATCCGCAGGCAGGAGATCTCCTCCTCGTCCTTGACGACCCTGAGCTGCTCCACGGCGCAGCCGACGTCGGCGAGGCGCAGGGCCGGGGCGACGGCGGCGATGGCCCGGTGCCGGGCGACCGTCAGATGGTGTTCCTCGACGGCGAGGGAGTCCGCGCCCTGGCTCCGGGCGAGGTCGGCGGCGGTCACGGCGGTGTCGCCGCCCCGTTCGGGCAGGACCCGCACCCGCAGGGCCTCGTCCGGGCGGCCCTCGAAGGGGCGGTCGTCGGGCGGGACCGCGCACACCAGGAGATCCTCGCTGCTGCCGAGGAGCAGCACGGCGCCGTGCGGGGCGGCGGCCGCGAGATAGCGCACGTTGGCGGGGCGGGTGACGAGCGCTGCCGCGGTGCCGGCCGCGTTGAAGTGGTCCCGGAGGCGGGATCGGCGGTTCGCGTACACCTCTGACATGAGATGAGCGTAGGAGTTTTATGTCGTTTGTGCCGATTTATGGGGGCCGAGTGGGGATGGTGGGGGTGGGTTCTGCCGCGACGCCGGGTGCGGGTTCGCCGTGGCTGATCGCGCCCGCGCGGCGGAGCCGCGCATCGACATGGCCTCGCGCCCCTCAGGCCGGACCAGGTCCCGCTGATCTACCAGTTCGGTGGGCTGGCTATCGCCCTCGCCAGGACCTCGTCCAGGACCCGCGCCGTGCCCGGGACGTCCAGTTGGGAGTTGTCGATGATGGGGAGGCCCGAGCCGTACCAGCCGGCCATGCGGCCGTGGATGCGGGCGACCTCCTCGTCGGTGAGGCGGCGGTTGCCGGAGCGTTCGGCGTTGCGTTCCAGGACGATGTCCAGGCCGGGCAGCAGGACGACCGGGAGCAGGCCGGGGCCGACATGGCGCTTCCAGCCGCCGAGGCCGACGACCGGGCGGTCCGGGAAGACCGCGTCGTCCAGGATGCAGGAGATGCCGTTGGCCAGGAAGTTGCGCGCGGCGAAGCCGCAGGTGCGGCGGGCCAGGCGGTACTGGGCCTCGGAGTGGTCGTTCCACCCGGACCGGGGGTCGGCGAAGCCCGAGCGGACCCACTCGCGGACGTCGTCCAGGCTGATGTGGGCCGTGGGCACGCGCCGGTGGTCCGCCCAGTACTTCGCCACGCTGGTCTTGCCCGCGCCCGCCGGTCCGATCAGCAGGACGGCCAGTGTGGTGGTCGTCGGATCGGGCACCGCGGTGGCGGTCGGCGCCGGGGTGGGCACGCCGAAGGGGGCGCCCGGGGGCAGGTGCACATGACCGGTGCCCTCGGGGGCCTGGGGCACGGGCCCCTGGGACCGGGCGGGAGCCGGGGGCTGCGGCGCGTACGGGTGCGGGTGTCCCGAGGGTGCGGGCGGGACCGGGGGCGGCTGCTGGGCCGGAGGGACCCGTGGCGAGGGCGGCGGGAAGGCCGGGGGCGGGGCGGCGGGGCCCTGCGCGGGGGGTTCGCCCGGGGGCGGGGCGGCCGACGGCCAGCCGGTGTGCGGCCGGTGCCCCGGCTGGTGGGGCGGTGGCAGCGGAGCTCCCACTGCGTGCTGCATCCGTTGCCACTCCGTCTCGTACAGGCAGTTGGGGGTGCAGGCGGCGGGGGTGGGCCCCGCTCCTTTGCGAACGGTACCGTCCCCGGCCGTCGTTCGGTGAAACGGCCGGGGGCGATCCGAAGTGCCCGGTGCGCCGTAAAAGTTGGCGCAACCTGCGAGAACGCGGAGCTACTCGCCGACTTCCCCGTAGGCGGCCAGCAGGACGGCCGGGTCGGGGCCCTCCAGGACGGTCGGCTTGGCCAGTCCGTCGAGGACGATGAAGCGCAGCAGGTCGCCGCGGGACTTCTTGTCGACCTTCATGTTCTCGACCAGCTTGGGCCACTGGTCGTAGCGGTAGTGCAGCGGGAGGCCGACGGCTTCCAGGATCGCGCGGTGCCGGTCGGCGGTCGCGTCGTCCAGCCGGCCCGCGAGACGGCCGAGTTCGGCGGCGAAGTGCATGCCGACCGCGACCGCGGCGCCGTGCCGCCACTGGTAGCGCTCGTTCTTCTCGATGGCGTGCCCGAGTGTGTGGCCGTAGTTGAGGATCTCGCGGCGGCCGGACTCCTTCAGGTCCGAGGAGACGACCTCGGCCTTCACCCGGATCGAGCGCTCGATCAGCTCGGCCGTGTGCGGGCCCTGGGGGCTGCGCGCGGCCTCGGTGTCGGACTCGATCAGGTCGAGGATCACCGGGTCGGCGATGAAACCGGCCTTGATGATCTCGGCGAGCCCGGAGACGTAGTCGTTGACCGGCAGGGACTCCAGCGCGGCCAGGTCGCACAGCACACCGGCCGGCGGGTGGAAGGCACCGACCAGGTTCTTGCCCTCGGCGGTGTTGATGCCGGTCTTGCCGCCGACGGCCGCGTCCACCATGGCGAGCACGGTGGTCGGTACGGCGATCCAGCGCACCCCGCGCAGCCAGGTCGCGGCCACGAACCCGGCGAGGTCGGTGGTCGCGCCGCCGCCCACGCCGACGATGACGTCGGTGCGGGTGAAGTGGGACTGGCCGAGCGCCTTCCAGCAGTAGGCGGCGACCTCGGCGGTCTTGGCCTCCTCGGCGTTGGGCACCTGGATGGCGACCGCCTCGTAGCCCTGGCCGGCCAGGTCGGCGCGGAGCGCGTCCCCGGTCTCGGCCAGCGCCTCCGGGTGGATCACGGCCACGCGCTTGGCCTTGGGGCCGATCAACCCGGCCAGTTCGCCCAGGAGCTGGCGGCCGACCAGCACCTCGTACGGGTCGGTGCCCGCGGTGCCCGCGACCTGGATCCGGGTGACTGCCTCGCTCATGCCTTCTTCAACTCCAGTGCGTCCAGCGCTGCTCGGGTGACCTCGTCGGGGGTGCGCCCATCGGTGGTGACGACGGCGGTGGCGACCTCCTCGTACAGATGGCGCCGGGCCTCCATCAGCTCGCGCCACTGCTTGCGCGGGTTGACCGCGAGCAGCGGGCGGGCCACGTTCAGACCGGTGCGGCGGACCGCCTCCTCCACGTCCATGGAGAGGTAGACCACCCGGTGCCGGGCGAGCAGCGCCCGGGTGTCCGCGTCGAGGATCGCGCCGCCGCCGAGCGCGAGGACGCCCTCGTGCTCGGCGAGCGCGGTGGCCACGGCCGCCTTCTCCAGCGCCCGGAAGCGCTCCTCGCCCTCGTCCACGAAGATCTCGGAGATCGCCCGGCCCTCGGCGGCCACGATGTCGTCGTCGGTGTCCCGGAAGCCGGTGTCCAGCCGCTCGGCCAGCAGCCGGCCCACGGTGGACTTGCCGACGCCCATCGGGCCGACGAGGACGAGACGCGGCCCGCTCATCGGATCCGCAGGTGGTCGAGGTACGAGCGGACGTTGCGGCGGGTCTCGCCCACCGAGTCGCCGCCGAACTTCTCCGCGACCGCGTCCGCGAGGACCAGCGCGACCATGGCCTCGGCGACGATGCCCGCCGCGGGCACCGCGGAGACGTCGGAGCGCTGGTGGTGGGCCTGCGCGGCCTCGCCGGTGGTCACGTCCACGGTCCGCAGCGCGCGCGGCACGGTCGCGATCGGCTTCATCGCGGCCCGCACCCGCAGCAGCTCACCCGTGGACAGACCGCCCTCGGTGCCGCCCGCGCGGCCGGAGACGCGCCGGATGCCCTCCGGGGTGCCCACGATCTCGTCGTGCGCCTCGGAGCCCGGCACCCGGGCCAGCTCGAAGCCGTCGCCGATCTCCACGCCCTTGATCGCCTGGATGCCCATCAGGGCGCCGGCGAGCCGCGCGTCCAGCTTGCGGTCCCAGTGCACGTGCGAGCCCAGACCGACCGGCACGCCGTACGCCAGCACCTCGACCACACCGCCGAGGGTGTCGCCGTCCTTGTGGGCCTGGTCGACCTCCTCGACCATCGCCTTCGACGCCTCCGCGTCCAGGCAGCGCAGCGGGTCCGCGTCCAGCTTCTCCACATCGGCGGGCGTCGGGTACACCCCGGCCGGGGCCTTCACCGAGCACAGCTCGACCACATGGGAGACGATCTCGATCCCGGCCGTCTCCTTCAGGTACGACCGGGCCACCGCGCCCAGCGCCACCCGGGCGGCCGTCTCCCGGGCGGAGGCGCGCTCCAGGATCGGGCGGGCCTCCTCGAAGTCGTACTTCTGCATGCCCGCGAGGTCCGCGTGACCGGGCCGCGGGCGGGTCAGCGGGGCGTTGCGGGCGAGCCCGTCGAGGATCTCGGCGTCGACCGGGTCGGCCGACATGACCTGCTCCCACTTCGGCCACTCGGTGTTGCCCACCATGATCGCGACCGGGGAGCCGAGGGTCAGTCCGTGCCGGACACCACCCAGGAAGGTGACCTCGTCACGCTCGAACTTCATCCGCGCACCGCGGCCATAGCCGAGCCGCCGCCGCGCGAGGTGGTCGGCCACCATCTCCGTGGTGATCGGTACGCCGGCGGGAAGGCCCTCCAGCGTCGCCACAAGTGCGGGACCGTGGGACTCCCCCGCGGTCAGCCAACGCAGCCTGCTCAACGGTGCTCCTCAGTGTTCACGCCCGGTACTGCCCGGCCCCCGCGTCTTTCAGCGGGCGCCGACGGAGGGACCGGATGCGCGACCCCGGTCCGCCATGTCCGATCCTCCCACGTCCGCGGCGGGGCTCCGGTGTCCGGTCCAGCAAGCGGACGACGTACGGGCGGCTCGGCGGGCCGGACGGGGGCCGGTCAGCGGGCGGCGAGCGCCTGTTCCCCGGCCCTGCGCATGGCCTCCAGCGGGGCCGGGGCGCGTCCGGTCATCTGCTCGACCTGGAGGACGGCCTGGTGGACCAGCAGGTCGAGGCCGCCGACCACCGCGCCGCCGTACATGGACCAGCGGGCCGCCAGCTCGGTGGGCCAGGGCTCGTAGAGCACGTCGAAGAGGGTGGCGGGGCGCTCGGGCACGGCGGCGGCGAGAGCGTCGGTGGTGCCGGCCGGGGTGGTGGCGATCACCAGCGGGGCGCGCAGCGCCTCGGCCGCGTCCGACCAGTCGGCCGTACGGACGTCCACGTCGAGGCGGCGGCCCCACTGGCGCATCTCGGCGGCGCGGGGCTCGCTGCGCACATAGGCGACGACCTCGCCGGTGCAGACCCGGGACAGGGCGGCGAGCGCGGAGGAGGCGGTGGCTCCGGCGCCGAGGATCGCGGCGGACTCGACCTCCTCGATGCCGTGTTCGCGCAGCGCGGCCACCATGCCCGGGACATCCGTGTTGTCCCCGCGCGTGCGGCCGTCCGCGCCGAACACCACGGTGTTGACCGCGTCCACCGAGGCGGCCGTCTCGCTGATCTCGTCCAGCAGCGGGATGACCGCCCGCTTCAGCGGCATGGTCAGCGACAGCCCCGCCCACTCGGGCCCGAGCTTCTCGAAGAAGCCGGGCAGCTCCGCCTCGTCGGCCTCGAACCGGTCGTACGACCAGCCGGTGAGCCCGAGTTCGGCGTAGGCGGCCCGGTGCAGCACCGGGGAGAGCGAGTGGGCGATGGGCTTTCCGAGCACGGCGGCCCGGCGGGCGTCAGTTGCCCGAGCTGGCATTGAACTTGTCCTTGAGCTGTTTGAATTCTTCGTAGGTGCGGGCGAATTCGGTATTGGTCGTACCGTCGGTCGCCACGAAATAGATCCAGCCGTCGTGGGTCGGATTCAGCGCCGCCTTGAGCGCGTCCTCGCCGGGGTTTCCGATCGGACCGGGCGGCAGGCCCTTGTGGGTGTACGTGTTGTACGGGCTCTGGTTGCTGTTGATCTCCTTCTCGGAGATATGGATGTTGCTGGTGCCCTTGGCGTAGTTGTACGTCGAGTCGAACTGGAGGAGCTGGTTCGTCTCGGTGTTGGTGGGCTTCAGACGGTTGTAGACCACCTCGGCCATCTTGCGGAAGTCCTCGTGCGTCTTGCCCTCGGCCTGGACCAGGCTCGCGACCGTGACCAGCTCGAACCCGTCATGCAGACCAAGGGACTTGGCCTTCGCGTCCAGCCCGTAGGCGGCGTACCGCTCCTTGGCCTGGGCCACCATCTGCTTGAGGATCGCGTCCGGCTTCATACCCTTGGCGGCCGGGTACGTGCCCGGGAAGAGGAAGCCCTCCAGCGGGTCCTTCATCTCCGGGCTGCTGCGCACCCAGGTCGGCATACCGAGGTCCCGGTATTCCTTCTGTGCGACCTTCTGAGTACTTCCGGCGGAGATTTCGAGCTTCTTGTCGATGTCCTGGTAGACGGACACATTGCGCTCGCCCGGCCGCACCATCACATTGTTCTGGCTCTTCGGGTCGAGCATCATCCGCACCGCGCTCGCGGCGGACATCTCCTTTTTCAGGAGATAGGCACCGGCCTGGATCGAGTCGCCGCCCGATGTCGTGCCCTGGGCGTGTACGAACGCTTCGGCGCTCTTGACGACACCGGCTTCTTTCAGCCGCCGCCCGATGTCCCAGCCGCCGGCGCCCTTGGGGATCTCGACGGTCACCGTCTCGCCGGTGCCGTCGCCCGCGTAGTCCGGGGCCGGGGCGAAACGATTTTGGTAGAACTTGTAGCCGAAGTAGCCGACTCCGCCGAGGCCGCCGCCGAAGACCAGGACGACGACCATGCAGGCGCAGCCGGTGCGGCGTTTCTTGCTCTTGACGGGTTTTCTGCCTTTGCCGCCGCGCCGCTCCCGGCGGCCGGCCAGCTCGTGCTCCTCGGCGTCCTCGTCATCGTCGCCGCCGCCCGCGAAGAAGGCGTGCTCCTCTTCCTCGTCGGCGGGCGCCTCCGGAGCGGGTTCGGCCTCGGGGCGTCTGCGGCCGGGGGGCTCCGGCGGGGGGTAGGCGTCCTCGGTGCCGTAGAGGTCGGGCTGCTCGGCGCCGTACGCCACGGGCTGCTGCCCGTAAGGGTCACCCGGGTCGGCCGCGTAGGGCACCTGGCCGTGGGTGCCGGTCGCGTCCCAGCCGCCCTGGTGATGGCCGGGCTGCTGCGGATGGCCCGGCTGCTGCGGGTGCTGCGGATACTGGCCCTGGTACTGGGGGTCGTACTGGGGATGGCCCTGGTCGCCGTAGTACGGGTACTGCTGACCGTCGTACCCGTGCTGGATGCCCTGGCTCCACTCGCCGCCGTACTGCTGCTGCGGCTGCTGCGGGTACTGCTGCTGCGAGAGGCCGCCGTAGGCAGCCTGTTGCCCGGCGTACGCCTGCTGCCCTTCCCATCCGCCGTCCCCGTACAACGGGTCCTGCGGATGCCACGGTTCGGAGCCTGGGCCCCGGCCATACTCAGTCATCGATCCCCTAGAGCCGCGAGGCCGACGGTCACCCGGCTCCGGGGCCGGCTTCCGCTCCGCCTCTTGCTGTGCGGCGGCTGTTCGAACGCCGCCGCATCGCGCGGAACGTTACCGTATCGCGATCAGATGACCACTTCGACGCCCTCACCGGGTGGCTTACCTGACACCCGTTCGGATTCGAGGGCCTGCTGGAGGATGATCACAGCGGCGGCCTGGTCGATGACGGACCGGCCCTTCTTGGACTTCACGCCCGAGGCCCGCAGTCCCTGCGTGGCCGTCACGGTCGTCATGCGCTCGTCCACGAGGCGGACCGGCACCGGCTTGATGCCTTTGGCGAGCTCCTGGGTGAAGGCGCGGACCTTGACGGCGGCCGGGCCCTCGCCCCCCTTGAGGGAGCGAGGGAGACCGACGACTACCTCGATCGGCTCATACTCCGCCACCAGTTGACGCAACCGGCGGTGGGCGGCGGGGATGTCCCGGCCGGGGACCGTCTCCACCGGGGTGGCGAGGATCCCGTCGGGGTCGCACGAGGCGACCCCGATCCGGGCGTCCCCGACGTCGATCGAAAGCCGACGTCCTCTGCGCATTTCCGACCGTTTCCTTACTGGGATATCACTTGGCGGTCTCGGCGACGAGCCGTTCGACGGCCTCGGCGGCCTCGCCGACGGCGGCCGGGTTCTGACCGCCGCCCTGGGCGACGTCCGGCTTGCCGCCACCGCCGCCACCGAGGGTCTTGGCGGCCGTACGCACCAGGTCACCGGCCTTCAGACCACGCTCGCGGGCGGCCTCGTTGGTGGCGATGACCGTCAGCGGCTTGCCGTTGTTCACGGTGAACAGGGCGACCACGGCGGCCCGGCCGCCCTGGATGCGGCCGCGCACGTCGAGGACCAGCTTGCGCAGGTCGTCCGGCGTGGTGCCGTCCGGCACCTGGCCGGTGACCAGGGCGATGCCCCGTACGTCCTTGGCCGAGTCGGCGAGACCGGCGGCGGCCTGGAGCACCTTCTCGGCGCGGAACTTCTCGATCTCCTTCTCGGCGTCCTTCAGCTTGCCGAGCATGGCGGCGACCTTCTCGGGCAGCTCCTCGGAGCGGCCCTTGAGCAGTTCGGTCAGCTGGTTGACGACCGTGTGCTCACGGGCGAGGAAGTTGTAGGCGTCCACGCCGACCAGGGCCTCGATACGGCGCACACCGGAGCCGATGGAGGACTCGCCGAGCAGCTTCACCAGGCCCAGCTGGGCGGTGTTGTGCACATGCGTGCCGCCGCACAGCTCCTTGGAGAAGTCGCCGATGGTCACCACGCGGACCCGCTCGCCGTACTTCTCGCCGAACTCGGCGATGGCGCCCTGCTTCTTGGCCTCGTCGATGCCCATGACCTCGGCGTGTACGTCGAGGTCGCGGGCGAGGACCTCGTTGATCTTCTGCTCGACGTCGGTCATCACGGCCGTCGGCACGGCGGACGGCGAACCGAAGTCGAAGCGGAAGCGGCCCGGCTGGTTCTCGGAACCGGCCTGGGCGGCCGTCGGGCCGAGGGCGTCGCGCAGGGCCTGGTGGGTGAGGTGGGTGGCCGAGTGGGCGCGGGCGATGGCCTTGCGGCGGCGCACGTCGATGGAGGCCTGGGCCTTGGCGCCGACGGTCACCTCGCCGACCTGGACGACGCCCTTGTGCACGTACACACCCGGGACCGGCTTCTGGCAGTCGCGGATCTCGATCACGGCACCGGAGTCGGCCTTGATCCGGCCGGTGTCGCCGATCTGGCCGCCGCCCTCGGCGTAGAAGGGGGTGCGGTCGAGGACGACCTCGACCTCGTCGCCCTCGGAGGCGGCGGGCGAGGAGACGCCGTCGACCAGGAGGCCCACGATGGTGGACTCGCCCTGGGTGTCGGCGTACCCGATGAAGTCGGTGGCACCGGCGCTGTCGGCGATCTCGCGGTAGGCACCGAGGTCGGCGTGGCCGGTCTTCTTGGCCTGGGCGTCGGCCTTGGCGCGCTCCCGCTGCTCCTTCATCAGGCGGCGGAAGCCGTCCTCGTCCACGGCGAGGCCCTGTTCGGCGGCCATCTCCAGGGTGAGGTCGATCGGGAAGCCCCAGGTGTCGTGGAGCAGGAAGGCCTTCTCGCCGGACAGGATGCTGCCGCCGGACCGCTTGGTCTCGGTGACGGCGGTGTCCAGGATGTTGGTGCCGGCCTTCAGCGTCTTCAGGAAGGCGTTCTCCTCGGCGAGGGCGACCTTCTCGATGCGCTCGCGGTCGGTGATCAGCTCCGGGTACTGCTGGCCCATCATGCCGATCACGGTGTCGATCAGGCTCTTGACGACCGGTCCGGTGGCGCCCAGGAGCCGCATGTTGCGGATGGCGCGGCGCATGATGCGGCGCAGCACATAGCCGCGGCCCTCGTTGCCCGGGGTGACGCCGTCGCCGATGAGCATCACGGACGTGCGCATGTGGTCGGTGACCACGCGCAGGGAGACGTCCGAGTCGTGGGCGTCGCCGTAGCGGACGCCGGTCAGCTCGGTGGCCTTCTCGATGACGGCCATGGAGGTGTCGATCTCGTACATGTTCTGCACGCCCTGCAGAATCATGGCGAGGCGTTCGAGGCCGAGGCCGGTGTCGATGTTCTTGCTGGGCAGGTCGCCGAGGATCTCGAAGTCGTCCTTGCCGGTGCCCTCGCCCCGCTCGTACTGCATGAAGACGAGGTTCCAGATCTCCACGTATCGCTCGTCGTTGACGGCCGGGCCGCCCTCGACGCCGAACTCGGGGCCGCGGTCGTAGTTGATCTCGGAGCAGGGGCCGCAGGGGCCGGGGACGCCCATGGACCAGAAGTTGTCCTTCTTGCCCAGGCGCTGGATGCGCTCCTTGGGCACGCCGACGACCTCGTGCCAGATCCGCTCGGCCTCGTCGTCGTCCAGGTAGACGGTGATCCACAGCCGCTCGGGGTCGAGGCCGTAACCGCCCTCGTCCCGGGAGCTGGTGAGCAGCTCCCAGGCGTACTTGATGGCGCCTTCCTTGAAGTAGTCGCCGAAGGAGAAGTTGCCGCACATCTGGAAGAACGTGCCGTGGCGGGTGGTCTTGCCGACCTCTTCGATGTCGGGCGTGCGCACGCACTTCTGCACGCTGGTGGCGCGCTGGAAGGGCGGCTTGACCTCACCCAGGAAGTAGGGCTTGAAGGGCACCATGCCGGCGGGGACGAGGAGCAGAGTCGGGTCGTCCGCGATGAGCGACGCCGAAGGGACGACGGTGTGACCGCGCTCCTCGTAGAAGCTCAGCCAGCGGCGGCGGATCTCGGCCGACTCCATCAGTGGTCCTCATTCCGGTTGTACGAGTGCATCGGGGATTCGATGTACTTCGGGTTGGTGCGGTCGGTGCTCGGGGTGTACTCGATGGCGGTGAGCCGCCGGGGCGCCGGGAGCGCGTCGTCCTGGATGCCGAGGGCCTCCTGGAGCTCGTCCTCCCGCTGGGCCATGTTGTCGCGGACGTCGAGCGCGAAGCCGACCGCGCGGTCCTTCAGGCGCTGACCCGTCTCCAGGGCCTTGTTGGCCGCGGTCGCGGCCAGGCTCTCGGGGGTCAGCTGCCTCAGCTTGCGGTTGACCTTGGTGGTGGCCCAGACGCCGGCGGCGACGCCGGTGCTGAACCAGAAGGTACGACGGAACATGGCTCGGTCTCAGTCCCTCTTCCCGCGGAGGTTGCGCCTGCGTCGTGCGGCGGGGACCGTGCGGCCCACGATCACGGTACGCCGGGCCGATTTCTCGGGCACGTCCTCCTCCTTGCGGCCGCCGAGCGCCCTGCGGACGCCGTAGCCGAAGGCCGCGACCTTGACCAGCGGGCCGCCGAAGGTGGAGGCGACCGTGGTGGACAGGGCGGAGGCGTTGGAGGTGACCTCCTGGACGTCGGTGGCGATCGCGTCGACCCGGTCGATCTGGGTCTGCGCGGAGCGCACCGCCTGGGAGGCGTCCGCGAGCAGCGGCACCGCCTGGTCGGTCACGTCCGCCACGAGCTTGGTGGTCGCCTTGAGCGTCTGGGCCACCCTCGCGAGGGCGACCGCGAGGAAGGAGACCAGGATCGCCCAGAAGACGGCCACCAGGATCCCGGCCACCTCGCCACCGGACACTGTGCGCACCCGCTCCCTGAAACGTGCCTGAGCATCGGAAAAGTCGTGTCCCGAGCCTATCGCGCCGGGGCGGACGCTCCGTACCGGATTACCGGCGGGAACGGTGGAGTCACGGGAAGCGATTGTACGGACCGAACACGGTTCAGTACGCTCCGTGTCCCATGCGAGGTCCTCAGTGCCCAGAACCTTTCGCCGACGGCGAGCCGCCCCTCGAACTGACCGGATTCGTCGGACGTACGGCGGAGGCGGCGGGGCTCGCCGAGGCGCTGCGGTCGGCCCGGCTGGTGACGCTGACCGGGGCCGGCGGGGTGGGCAAGTCCCGGCTGGCCGCGCGGGTCGTGACGGACCTGGAGACGGCGTACGGCTGGGTGGAGCTGGCCCCGGCGCACGACCCGGAGTTCGTGGAGTACGCGGTGGCGGAGGCCCTCGGGCTGACCGACCACACCACCCGGACACCGCGCGAGACGGTGCTGGAACGGCTGGCCGCGCGCCCGACGCTGCTGGTTCTCGACGGGTTCGAGCATCTGGTGGCGGCCACCGCCGAGCTGGTCGCGCTGCTGCTGCGCAGGCTGCCCCGGCTGCGGGTGCTGGCGGTGGGCCGGCGCCCGCTGGGCCTCGCGGGCGAGCGGCTGTTCCCGCTGGCGCCGCTCGGCGCGGACGAGGCGGTGCGGCTGCTCACGGACCGCGCCCGGGAGCAGGGGATCAGGGTGTCCGACGGTCCCGAGGTGCGGGAGCTGTGCGAACGGCTCGACGGCGTCCCGCTGGCGCTGGAACTGGCGGCGGCGCGGCTGCGGGCCCTGTCCCCCGCGCAGCTGCTGGACCGGCTGGACGACCGGTTCCGGCTGCTGACCGGCGGCGGCCGCGGTGTGCTCCCGCGGCATCAGGCGCTGCGCACCGCGATCGGCTGGAGCCATGAGCTGTGCACCCCGCCCGAGCGGCTTCTGTGGGCGCGGCTCACGGTGTTCGCGGGGACCTTCGACCTGGAGGCGGTCGAGTACGTGTGCAGCGGGGACGGGCTGCCGGACACGGACATCCTCGATGTGCTCTCGGAGCTGCTGGCCCAGTCGGTGATCGCCCGCGAGGAGAGTGCGGCGGGTCCGCGCTACCGGATGCTGGACACCGTGCGGGCCTACGGCGCCGACTGGCTGGAGGCGACCGGGGACGCGGCCCGGCTGCGGCGGCGGCACCGGGACTGGTACCTGGGCCTGGCGACCTGGTGCGAGCTGGAGTGGTTCTCGCCCCGGCAGCGGGAGGTGGCCGCGCGGGTGGCGGTGGAGCTGCCCAGCCTGCGGGCCGCGCTGGAGTTCTGCCTCGGCGAGCCGGCGGAGGCGCATCTGGGGCAGTACCTGGCGGGGTCGCTGTGGTTCTGCTGGGTGGGCTGCGGGCGGCTGGCGGAGGGGCGGCGCTGGCTGGAGCGGAGCGTGGCGCTGGAGTCGGGCTACGAGCGGTCCCGGCTGAAGGCGCTGTGGGTGCTCGGCTATGTGGCGGTGCTCCAGGGCGACAGCGGGCCCGCGCGGCGGGCGCTGCGCGCGTGCCGGGAGCGGGCGCGGCGGTCGGCCGACGCGCGGGCGCTGGCGTACGCGGAGCACCGCACCGGCTGTCTGGCGCTAGTCACGGACGATCTGCCGCGTGCAGAAACGCTGCTGCGCTCGGCGCTGGCGCGCTATGCGGAGATCGGCGAGCTGAACAGCAATGTGCTCATGGGGCGCGTCGAGCTGGCGATGGCGCGCGCCTTTCAGGGGGATCTGCCGGACGCGGTACGGCTGTGCGAGGACGTGCGCCGGGTGTGCGAGGAGCACGGGGAGCGCTGGGCGCGGTCGTACGCGCTGTACGTCCTGGCGTACGCGGCCTGGCGGGAGGGCGCGGCGGAGCGGGCGCGGGAGCTGCTGGCCGAGTGCCTGCGCCACGCCCATGCCTTCGACGATCTGCTCGGCTCGGTGCTGACCCTCGAACTGCTCGCCCTGGTGACGGCGACCGAGGGCGATCCTGCCGAGGCGGCCGTCCTCCAGGGCGCGGCGGCCCGTCTGTGGCCCTCGGTGGGCCTCCCCCTGTTCGGTTCGGAGCACTACAACGCCCCGCACGAGCAGTGCGAGTCGGCCGCCCGCGGGGCGCTCGGCGACGCCCGTTACGAGGAGTGCGTACGACGCGGGGGGCGCCTGGACCGGGAGGCGGCGGTGAGCCGGGCGCTGGGCCGGGCGGGGAACCGGCCGCCGGCGTCGGTACCGGCGCCGCGCGGGGCGGGGCGATGGGACGCGGTGCGCACCGGCGGGAGCCTGGAGGCGGGGCAGGGCAGGTAGGCCGGGCGGCACGTCGGGGAGGCGCCGGGAACCACGGAGGGCCGGGGAAACGCGGAACCGCCGCCTCCCCCGCCCAGCGGGACGGGGAGGACGGCGGTCCGGAGTGCGGTGCTGCGCCGGGGCTGGGATCAGCGGGCGTAGTACTCGACGACGAGCTGCTCGTCGCAGATCACCGGGATCTCCTTGCGGTTCGGCTCACGGTCCAGGCGGAACGCCAGGGCCTTGAGGTTCACCTGGAGGTAGCGCGGGGTCTCGCCGTCCGCGGCGAAGCCACCCTCGCGGGCGATCTGGAAGAGCGTCTTGTCCTTGGAGCGGTCGCGGACCTGCACGACGTCGTCCGGACGGACACGGAAGGACGGCTTGTCGACCTTCTGGCCGTTGACCTGGATGTGGCCGTGGACGACCATCTGGCGGGCCTGGTAGATCGTGCGGGCGAGACCCGAGCGCAGGACCAGCGCGTCGAGGCGGCGCTCCAGCTCCACGATCAGGGCCTCACCGGTCTTGCCCTGGACCTTGGAGGCGCGGTCGTAGGCACGGACCAGCTGGCGCTCGGAGATGTCGTACTGAGCGCGCAGGCGCTGCTTCTCCAGCAGACGGACCTTGTAGTCCGAGTTCTGCTTGCGGCCGCGGCCGTGCTCACCCGGCGGGTAGGGGCGGGCCTCGAAGTACTTGACGGCCTTCGGGGTCAGCGCGATGCCGAGGGCACGCGACTTCTTGACCTTGGGGCGGGACTGGTTCGCCACTGTCTCAATCTCGTTTCGTAGTGTTCGGCTTGCCAGAGGTTTCGGGAGGTCGCATCCGCAGCCGGGAAGACCCGCCGGTCCGCTCGGGACCCGCTGGGCAGCCGCTTCCCTGATCTGGGCACATACGTGCAGCACGCGAGTGGCCCACCGACCGCTTCCGGGATTCCGGGTGGTGGTGGGCTGCCCGCGACACCGTTCGACGGTGCGCGACGCTCCTGGAGTCCGTCCCCGGGGGGACGGGGTCTCCGGCCCGTTGTCCCGCTCTGACGGCACGGGACTGGGCGCTTCGGAGCATTCTACAGGCTGCTCAGGACCGCCTGCGACCGAGGTGCTTGCGGGTCCAGTCGACCGCGTCCGCGTAGCGCGCCTCGGCGCCGTGCCGGGTCGGCGCGTAGTACTCGCGGTCCTTGAGCGCGTCCGGGGCGTACTGCTGCTCGGCGATGCCCTCGGGCAGGTCGTGCGGATACACATAGCCCTGAGCGTGGCCGAGTTTGGCGGCGCCCTTGTAGTGGCCGTCGCGCAGATGCGGCGGCACCGTGCCGGCCACGCCCTTGCGGACGTCCTCCAGGGCGGCGCCTATCGCGGTCGTCGCGGAGTTGGACTTGGGGGCGAGGGCGAGGGCGATGGTGGCGTGGCTGAGGGTGAGGGCCGCCTCGGGGAAGCCGATCATGGCGACGGCCTGGGCGGCGGCGACCGCGATGGGCAGCGCGTTCGGGTCGGCCAGGCCGATGTCCTCGCTGGCGGAGATCATCAGGCGCCGCGCGATGAACCGGGGGTCCTCGCCGGCCTCGACCATGCGGGCGAGGTAGTGCAGGGCCGCGTCCACGTCGGAGCCGCGGATGGACTTGATGAGGGCGCTGGCGACGTCGTAGTGCTGGTCGCCGTCGCGGTCGTACGTGACCGCCGCCCGGTCCACGGTCTGCTCCAGGGTGGCGAGGGAGATCTCGCTCTCGTCCTGGTCGAGGGCGGCCCCGGCGGCGGCCTCCAGGGCGGTCAGGGCGCGCCGGGCGTCGCCGCCCGCGATGCGCAGCAGGTGCTCCTCGGTGTCCTCGGGGAGGGTGACCGCGCCCTTGAGGCCGCGCTCGGCGTCCAGGGCGCGGCGGAGCAGGCCGCGGATGTCGTCGTCGGTGAGGGGTTCGAGGGTGAGCAGCAGGGAGCGGGACAGCAGCGGGGAGATCACCGAGAAGTAGGGGTTCTCGGTGGTGGCCGCGATCAGCGTGACCCAGCGGTTCTCGACGGCGGGGAGCAGGGAGTCCTGCTGGGCCTTGCTGAAGCGGTGGATCTCGTCCAGGAAGAGGACGGTCTCGGTGCCGAAGCCGCCGGTGGCGCGGCGCGCGCCGTCGATGACCGCGCGCACCTCCTTGACGCCCGCGGTGATCGCGGACAGCTCCACGAAGCGCTTGTTGGTGGCTTTGGAGACCACGTACGCGAGGGTGGTTTTGCCGGTGCCGGGAGGGCCCCAGAGGATCACCGAGGACGGTCCGGCGGGGCCGCCGGAGCCCTCGCCGACCAGGCGGCGCAGGGGCGAGCCGGGCTTGAGCAGGTGCTGCTGGCCCACGACCTCGTCGAGGGTGCGCGGGCGCATGCGCACCGCCAGGGGGCTGGCCGCCGGGTCCTTCTCCTGGCGTTCTTCTGCTGCGGCGGTGAAGAGGTCGGGTTCCACGCTGAAACCCTAAGTCACGGCACTGACAATGCGGCGCGGCCCGGTGCGGGGACCGGGCCGCGGGCGGGGTCTCAGGCCCAGAGGGCGCTGCCCCAGCGGGTCAGGATCAGCATGGCGATGATGCCGCAGTGGGTGACCGGCAGGACCCAGGTGAACTCGCCGAGGAAGGAGCGCAGCCAGCGCGGGGCGGGCAGGAAGGCGTGCCGGACGTTGAACGAGGTGACGTACCAGAACATGGTGATCGTGGCGACCCAGGCCAGCGAGCACCACAGGCACAGGGCGTTGATCCGGTACAGGGACTGGAACTGGAGCCAGGTGACGAAGCAGACGCCGAAGAGGGTGCCGAAGTTGAAGGTCAGCCAGTACCAGCGCGGGAAACGGGCGCGGGTCAGCAGGCTCATGCCGACGCAGATCACGATGCCGTAGCAGACCAGGCCGAGCATCGGGTTGGGGAACCCGAAGGCGGCGGCCTGCTTGCTCTCCATCACGCTGCCGCAGGAGACCACCGGGTTCACGCTGCAACCGGGCGTGAAGGTCTTGCCCGCGACCTTGTACTCGAGGATCTTGAACTTGTCGAGCGTGATCACCCAGGCGGCCAGCAGCCCGGCCGCGCCGGTGATGACCAGCAGCAGGGCGAAGGCGCGGCTGCCGCCCACGGTGCGGCCGTCGGCGGGGCGGTCGGGACCGGACACCGCGGAGACGTCGTTGACTGTCGTCTTGCTCATCACGCCGATTCCGTCACTTGAGAGTTGGACCATCTTCGGGCACCGGCCATTGTGCCGCACCCTTCTGTGTCTCCACCGTTCGGCGGAGATAAGGAAGTCCGCCCGGTGGTCACGGACCGTATGGTTCCGGCCAGACCATCAAGGGCCATGACAGCACACGTGAACGAATTCACGGTGAACGTGCGGGGCCACGCGAGCGCTACGGGGGCGTGACCGCGGTGGACGGCCCGGATCCCGGTGTCCGGCGCGGTGAGATGTTCGGAATCCTCTGGCAGGACGAATCGGCACCCACCGGGTTGACGGCGGCCCCGGGGCGCGCCGGCGCGGGCCTGCCGGAGTGCGAAAAAGGGCGCCGGGAAAGCCCCCGGCGCCCTTCTCGCTCGCTGCCGGCCGCTAGCCGAGCCGCGACTCCAGCTCCGCCACGATCTCGTTGACACCGATCGCGCTCTGCTCGCCGGACTCCATGTCCTTCAGCTGGACGACGCCCTCGGCCAGGTCGCGCTCACCGGCGACCAGGGTGAAGCGCGCGCCGCTGCGGTTGGCGTTCTTCATGGCCCCCTTGAGGCCCTTGCCGCCGTACGCGAAGTCCGCCGCGATGCCCACCTTGCGCAGCTCGGTGACTTTGGCGAACAGCACGCGGCGGGCCTCCTCGCCGAGCGGGACGGCGTACACGGACGTGGTGGACGGGAGGTCCAGCGCCACGCCCTCGGCCTCCAGCGCGAGGACCGTGCGGTCGACGCCGAGGGCCCAGCCGACGGAGGGCAGCGCGGGGCCGCCGATCATCTCGGACAGCCCGTCGTAGCGGCCGCCGCCGCCCACCGCGGACTGCGAGCCGAGGCCGTCGTGCACGAACTCGAAGGTGGTGCGGGTGTAGTAGTCCAGGCCGCGGACCAGCTTCGGGTCGTCCTCGAAGACCACGCCCGCCGCCGTGATCAGCTCACGGACCTCCTCGTGGTACGCCGTGCAGGCGTCGCACAGGTGGTCCCGCAGCAGCGGGGCGCCGGTGAGCTGCTTCTGCACCGACTCGCGCTTGTCGTCCAGGACGCGCAGCGGGTTGATCTCGGCGCGCCGCAGCGTGTCCTCGTCGAGGTCGAGGCCGCGCAGGAAGTCCTGGAGCGCGGCCCGGTACACCGGCCGGCACTCCTTGTCGCCCAGGCTGTTGAGCAGGATGCGGAAGTTCCGCAGGCCCAGCGAGCGGTACGCCTGGTCGGCCAGGATGATCAGCTCGGCGTCCAGCGCCGGGTCCTCCGCGCCGATCGCCTCGGCACCGACCTGGGAGAAGTGGCGGTAGCGGCCCTTCTGGGGGCGTTCGTAGCGGTAGTACGAGCCCGAGTACCAGAGCTTGACCGGGAGGTTGCCGGTCTTGTGCAGATTGGCCTCCAGGGCCGCGCGCAGCACGGAGGCCGTGCCCTCGGGACGCAGGGCGAGCTTGTCGCCGCCCTTGGTCTCGAAGGCGTACATCTCCTTGGTGACGATGTCGGTGGACTCGCCCACACCGCGCGCGAACAGCTCCACGTTCTCAAAACCGGGGGTCTCGATGTAGCCGTAGCCGGAGTCGCGCAGCGGCGCGGCGATCGCCTCGCGGACCGCCAGGTACGTCGCGGAGTCCGGCGGGATCAGGTCGTAGGTGCCCTTGGGGGCCTGGAAGGTGCTCACGGAAGCTCTCTCGTCACATTCCTCGTCGGGGAGCGGTGGGGGCTCCCTGGCCGGCTGCCACTTCCCGCAGATAGGGGTTGGTGGCGCGCTCGCGGCCGATGGTCGTCTGGGGGCCGTGGCCGGACAGGACCACGGTGGAGTCGTCGAGCGGCAGGCACACCCGTGCCAGCGACCCGAGGATGTCCGCCATGGATCCGCCCGGCAGGTCGGTGCGTCCGATGGAGCCGGCGAACAGCAGATCCCCGGAGAAGAACACCGACGGCACATCGGCGCTCTCGGGCATCCGGAAGGTCACCGACCCCTTGGTATGGCCCGGCGCGTGCGCGACGGAGAACTCCAGCCCGGCCAGCTCCAGCTTCGCGCCGTCGGCCAGCTCCCGGACGTCGTCGGGCTCGCCCACGGTCAGCTCGCCCATCAGGGGCATGCCGATCGAGCGGCCGAGCGCCTTCTCCGGGTCGCTCATCATGAAGCGGTCCTCGGGGTGGATCCAGGCGGGCACGTCGTGGGCGCCGCACACGGGGACGACCGAGGCCACATGGTCGATGTGGCCGTGGGTGAGGACGACGGCGACGGGCTTGAGCCGATGCTTCTTCAGCGCTTCCTCGACGCCCTCGGCGGCCTGGTGGCCCGGGTCGATGATCACGCACTCCTCACCGGCGGCGGGGGCGACGAGGTAGCAGTTCGTCCCCCAGGCCCCGGCGGGGAACCCGGCAATGAGCACGATCGTCCTTCGTTTCATCGGTGTGCAGGTGGTGACAAGGCGGCCTCGGCCGCAGTCAGAGCCTACCGGCGCTGCCGTTTCCTCAGCGAACCCATATACGGTACGGGGCTACACGCAGTGGTCGGCCCACGAGGACGCACGCGTACCGCTCGACACACGACACGCATGAGGAGAGAACCCGGTGGTCAGCCAGGAGCAGCGGCGGCGTCAGCTCGCCCGGGAGAAGTTCTTGCGGCAGCAGCAGCGACGCACCGAGTCGCGGCGCAAGGCCCGCGTGCGCAACTCCGCGATCGCGTCGGTTCTCGGCGTGATCGTGATCGGCAGTGTGGTGCTCTACACCACCCACGCGCTGGGGGGCGACGACAAGAAGACCGACGCCGGTGCCAAGACGACGCCGAGCGCGTCCGCGCAGCAGAGCAAGGCGCCGGACCCGTGCCAGAAGCCGGCGGCGGGCTCGGTGAAGAAGCTCAGCTGGAAGAAGGAGCCGGCGATGTCGATCGACACGTCGGCGAAGTACACGATGAACCTCGCGACGACGTGCGGTGACATCCCGGTCGCGCTGAAGGCGTCGGCGGCCCCGCACACGGTCAACTCCTTCGACTTCCTCGCGGGCAAGGGCTTCTTCGACCACACCAAGTGCCACCGGCTGACCACGCAGGGCATCTTCGTGCTCCAGTGCGGCGACCCGCAGGGCACCGGCATGGGCGGTCCCGGCTACACGCTGCCGGACGAGAACCTGAAGGACGCGAGCCTGAAGAAGAACACCTACCCGGCGGGCACGGTGGCGATGGCCAACACCGGCCAGAAGCACACCGGTGGCAGCCAGTTCTTCCTCGTCTACAAGGACAGCCCGCTGCCGCCCCAGTACACGCCGTTCGGCACGATCTCCGCGTCCGGCATGAAGGTGCTGAACAAGATCGCGGCGGCGGGCGAGAGCACCGGCCAGGGTGACGGCGCCCCGAACGCGACCGTTGTGATCAACAAGGCGACGGTCACCAAGTCCTGAGTGCGGCCGGGGCCGTCGGTGGAATTTCGGTCGCGCTGGATGCGGACACGGAACCCGCTGGTCGCCTATGTTGGCCGTGACGAAACTGTGGTCGATGCCGGGGGCGCTGAGGCACCCCGCAGGCATCATGTGGAGGAGGCGCTGTGAGCAGCGACCCGTGGGGCCGCGTCGACGAGACGGGGACCGTGTACGTGCGTACGGCCGACGGCGAGCAGGTCGTCGGATCCTGGGCGGCCGGCTCCCCTGAGGAGGCGCTGGCCTACTTCGAGCGCAAGTACGAGGGCCTGGTTGTCGAGATCGGCCTCCTCGAGAAGCGAGTGCGGACCACCGACCTGTCGGCGAAGGACGCCCAGACCGCCATCGACCATCTGCGCGAGCAGGTGGACGCGCATCACGCGGTCGGCGATCTGGCGGCGCTGCGCGTTCGGTTGGACAAGCTCGTGGAGACGGTCGAGGCGCGCCGCGAGGAGCGCAAGGTCCAGCGGGCCAAGCAGTCCGACGAGGCCCGCAAGGCCAAGGAGGACCTGGTCGCCGAGGCGGAGCAGCTGGCGCAGTCCGACCAGTGGCGGGCCGCGGGTGAGCGGCTGCGGGCGCTGGTGGACACCTGGAAAGGGCTGCCGCGTCTGGACCGCAAGTCCGACGACGAGCTGTGGCACCGCTTCTCGCACGCCCGGTCGGCGTTCTCCAAGCGCCGCAAGGCGCACTTCGCGCAGCTGGACGCGCAGCGCGAGGACGCCCGCCGGATCAAGGAGCGGCTGGTCGCCGAGGCCGAGTCGCTGTCGGGTTCCACGGACTGGGGTCCGACGGCGGCCCGTTACCGCGATCTGATGGCGGAGTGGAAGGCCGCGGGCCGCGCCCAGCGCGAGCACGAGGACGATCTGTGGAACCGCTTCCGCGGCGCCCAGGACGTGTTCTTCGCGGCGCGCAGCTCGGTGTTCGCCGAGCGGGACGCGGAGCAGGCGGAGAACCTGAAGCTCAAGGAGGAGCTGGCCGAGGAGGCCGAGAAGCTCCTGCCGGTCGGCGAGCTGAAGGCCGCCCGTGCCGCCTTCCGTTCGATCAACGAGCGCTGGGAGGCCATCGGCCACGTCCCGCGGGACGCGCGTCCGAAGGTCGAGGGGCGGATGCACACGGTCGAGCGGGCGATCCAGGAGGCCGAGGAGGCCGAGTGGCGCCGGACGAACCCGGAGGCGCGGGCGCGTGCCGAGGGTCTGACCGGTCAGCTCCAGGCGGCCGTGGACAAGCTCGGGGCGCAGATCGAGCAGGCCCGCGCCCAGGGCAACAACTCCAGGGCCGACAAGCTCCAGAAGGAGCTGGAGGGCCGCCAGGCACTCCTGGACCAGGCTCTGAAGGGCCTCCAGGAGTTCGGCGGCTGATTCCCCTGTTGCCGGTGTGAAAGGGCCCCGTACGCGTGTACGGGGCCCTTTACCGTGCTCCGCGGCACGGCGGGCGCGGCAGTTACGACCGGGTGCGTCCCGAGGTCACGCGGTACACGTCGTACACGCCTTCCACGCCCCGTACGGCCTTCAGGACGTGACCGAGGTGCTTGGGGTCGCCCATCTCGAAGGTGAAGCGGGAGGTGGCGACGCGGTCGCGGGAGGTCTGGACGGCGGCCGAGAGGATGTTGACGTGCTGGTCGGACAGCACGCGGGTGACGTCCGAGAGCAGGCGGGAGCGGTCCAGGGCCTCGACCTGGATGGCGACCAGGAAGACCGAGGACTGGGTGGGCGCCCACTCGACGTCGAGGATGCGCTCCGGCTCCCGGGACAGCGAGTCCACGTTGACGCAGTCGCTGCGGTGCACGGAGACGCCGCTGCCCCGGGTGACGAAGCCGATGATCGGGTCGCCGGGCACGGGGGTGCAGCAGCGGGCCAGCTTGACCCAGACATCGTCGACGCCCTTGACCACGACGCCGGGGTCGGCGCTGGAACGGCGCTTGCGGCGGCTGCGGGACGGCGGGACCGTCTCGTCGATCTCCTCGGAGGCGGCCTCCTCGCCGCCGAGGGCCTGCACCAGCTTCTGCACGATGTTCTGCGCGGAGACATGGCCCTCGCCTATCGCCGCGTACAGCGCGGAGATGTCCGAGTAGCGCATCTCGTGCGCGAGCGTGATCAGGGAGTCACCGTTGAGGATGCGCTGGATCGGCAGGTTCTGCTTGCGCATGGCCCGCACGATGGCGTCCTTGCCCTGCTCGATCGCCTCGTCCCGGCGCTCCTTGGAGAACCAGGCACGGATCTTGTTGCGCGCCCGGGGCGACTTGACGAAGCCGAGCCAGTCCCGGGAGGGTCCGGCGCCGGGTGCCTTGGAGGTGAAGACCTCGACCAGGTCGCCGTTGTCCAGGGTGGATTCCAGCGGTACGAGGCGGCCGTTGACCCGCGCTCCTATGGTGCGGTGGCCGACCTCGGTGTGCACGGCGTAGGCGAAGTCCACCGGGGTGGCGCCGGCCGGGAGCGCTATGACGTCGCCCTTGGGCGTGAAGACGAAGACCTCGTTGCGCGACAGGTCGAAGCGCAGGGACTCCAGGAACTCGCCCGGGTCCTCGGTCTCCTTCTGCCAGTCGAGCAACTGCCGCAGCCACGCCATGTCGTTGATGGCGTCCTTGTCCTTGCCGGCGGTCCTGGGCGCGTCGGTGCGCACCTTGGAGGCGCCGGCGACGGCCTCCTGCTTGTACTTCCAGTGCGCGGCGATGCCGTACTCGGCGCGGCGGTGCATGTCGAACGTGCGGATCTGCAGTTCGACGGGCTTGCCGTTGGGGCCGATCACCGTGGTGTGCAGCGACTGGTACATGTTGAACTTGGGCATCGCGATGTAGTCCTTGAACCGGCCGGGGACCGGGTTCCATCGCGCGTGCACGGTGCCGAGGGCGGCGTAGCAGTCGCGGACCGTGTCGACCAGGACACGGATGCCCACCAGGTCGTAGATCTCCGCGAAGTCGCGGCCGCGGACGATCATCTTCTGGTAGACGCTGTAGTAGTGCTTCGGGCGGCCGGTGACGGTCGCCTTGATGCGGGCGGCGCGCAGGTCGGACTGGACCTCGTCGGTCACTATGGCGAGGTATTCGTCGCGCTTGGGCGCCCGTTCGGCCACCAGCCGGACGATCTCGTCGTACATCTTGGGGTAGAGGATCGCGAAGGCGAGGTCCTCCAGTTCCCACTTGATGGTGTTCATGCCCAGGCGGTGGGCGAGCGGCGCGTAGATCTCCAGGGTCTCGCGCGCCTTCTTCTCCTGCTTCTCGCGCTTGAGGTAGCGCATGGTGCGCATGTTGTGCAGGCGGTCGGCGAGCTTGATGACCAGGACGCGGGGGTCCTTGGCCATGGCGACGACCATCTTGCGCACGGTCTCGGCCTGCGCGGCCTCGCCGAACTTGACCTTGTCCAGCTTGGTGACGCCGTCGACCAGCAGGGCCACCACGTCGCCGAAGTCGCGGCGCAGGTCCTCCAGGCCGTACTCGGTGTCCTCGACGGTGTCGTGCAGCAGGCCCGCCATCAGCGTGGCCGGGTCCATGCCCAGCTCGGCGAGGATGGTGGTGACCGCGAGCGGGTGCGTGATGTACGGGTCGCCGCTCTTGCGCTTCTGGCCGCGGTGCCAGCGCTCGGCGACCTGGTAGGCGCGCTCGATCTGGCGGAGGGTGGAGTTCTCGATCTTCGGATCGTTGCTGCGCACTATCCGCAGCAGCGGTTCCAGGACCGGGTTGTACGGGTTCGCGCGCTGGACGCCGAGGCGGGCCAGACGGGCGCGGACGCGGTTGGAGGAGCCGGAGCGGCCGTTCTGCACGGCGGGCGGGCGCACGACCGGCGGCTGGGCGGGGCGCTCGGCGGAGGTCGCCGGTTTGGGACGCGAGGACTCCGAGGGCTTCTCGACGGGCGCGGCCGGGGCGTGTTCGACCGCCCCGCGGGTGTCGTTCTTGGCGGTCGACACGTTCGGCGCGGGCTTGGCCGCGGGCGCCGAGGCGGGCTCGGGCTTGGCGGCGGTCAGTGGCTGGGCCTCGTCTGGCAAGAGGGCTCCTCGTGCACGTTCCGGGTCCCCCGGTCAGGCTCCGGAGACCCCATGGTAGCGATCCCGCCGCCACGGATCGCCCGGAGGCGGCTCGTAGGGACCGACTACCCCTGTAACGCCAGGGGCGCACCTGGGATTCCGGGAGGTGGCCGGAAGGTGATGTTTGAGGGCGACAGGGGCGGTTGAGGTGGGGCTCGTGAGAGGTAGACGGGGTGGAGTGGGTGGAGGGCCGGGGGAACCGGGCGGATGCCGAGAAAGGCGCCAGGACCGGGAGATCCGGGGCAGCGGAGGGAACCGGGTAGGGGGCCGAGGAATCGGCCGGACGCCGGAGGGTGGGCGGCCCGGAGAAGCGGGCGGGCCTCAGAAGTCCAGGCTGGGGCCGGGCCCGGGCGGGCGCCGGGAGCCAGGCGGAGGCCGAACGCCGCGTGGGCGGCGGCGAGAATCGAGGCGGATACCCGGGGGTCGGGGTCGGGGTCGGGGTCGGGGTCGGGGCAAGTCTGGCGGAGGCGAGGGGATCGCGGGGGGGGCGGCCGGGCCGAATCGGCGTGGCCGGGGAGAGGACCCGGCCGGGAACGTCGTACGGCCGCCCCGGCGGGGTGCCGGGGCGGCCGTACGGTGTTGCTGGCGGACGGAGCCTGGTCAGACCTGGAGGAGGGCTTCCAGGGGGGCTCCGGTGAGGGTCGGTTCCAGACGGGAGCGGGCGCCGAGGAAGCCCAGCTCCATCAGGACCGCGAGACCCGCGACCTCGGCACCGGCGCGCTGGATGAGGCGGATGGCCGCCTCGGCGGTGCCACCGGTGGCCAGTACGTCGTCCACGATCAGGACGCGGTCGCCGGAGGTCAGGTCCTCCGCGTGCACCTCGATCTCGGCCGAGCCGTACTCCAGGTCGTAGGCCTGCCGCAGGGTGGCACCGGGCAGCTTGCCCGCCTTGCGGACCGGGATGAAGCCCAGGCCCGCGCGGACGGCGACCGGGGCGCCGAGGATGAAGCCCCGGGCCTCCAGACCGACGATCTTCGTGGCGCCGGTGCTCGTGGCGATGCCGGCGAGCGTGTCGGTCAGGGCGGTGAACGCGGCGGGGTCCGCCAGGAGCGGGGTGATGTCCTTGAACATCACCCCCGGCTCCGGGTAGTCCGCGACATCGCGGATGCGGCTGAGCAGCAGCTCCTGGATGTCGGTCATCGGCGCTTGCCCGTCTGGCGGCCGCGGCCACGGCCACGGGAGGAGGGCTGGTTGCGCGGGCCGACCACGGCGGGCGCGGCGTCCTCGGCGTCACCACCGGCGGTGGCGAGGCCCTCGCCCGAGGCGGCCTGGGCGCGCTTGGCCATGACCCGCTTGGTGAGTGCCTTCATCGCGGGCTCGCGCTCCTTGAGGTCGGCGACCAGCGGAGTGGCGATGAAGATCGAGGAGTACGCACCGGCCGCGAGGCCGACGAACAGCGACAGCGAGATGTCGTTGAGGTCGCCGGCGCCGAGGAAGCCGCCGCCGATGAAGAGCAGACCGGCGACCGGCAGCAGGGCGACGACCGTGGTGTTGATGGAGCGGACCAGGGTGCCGTTGATCGACCGGTTG